>JAKAAK010000124.1 GCA_021797025.1 Thermoplasmata archaeon | reverse complement strand
CATAACAGCGACAAAGTTCAAGGAAAAATTTACCGGAGTTGAATATGTAATAGTGGATGAAATCCATGAAGTTTCATCCACAAAGAGAGGTTCGCTTCTTTCCCTGAACCTGGAGCGTCTGGAGAACCTTTCACCGGGGTTTGTCAGAATCGGGCTTTCCGCCACCCAGGCCCCACTAGACCTTATCGGTACATATCTTTGCGGATATCATGGTGATAAGAATAGGAACTTTGATATTATTGAGGTCAGTACAAACAAATACCTTGACCTCAGCATTATAACGCCGGTGAAGGATCTTACATTAGTAAGCTATGAGGTTGCCAATGAGAAAATGTATGACATCCTGGTTGACATGGTGAACAGCCATAAAACCACTCTTATATTCACCAATACAAGAAGCTCCACGGAGCATGTTGCCATGAGGCTCAAAGCCCGTGGCATCGAAAATATTGAAGCCCATCATTCATCCCTTGGGAAGCAGACAAGGATCGAGGTAGAAAACAGATTGAAAGACGGTGACCTGAAATGCGTGATAACATCCACATCACTGGAACTGGGCATTGATATAGGATACATTGATCTGGTAATCCAGATCGGAAGCCCGAAATCTGTTTCCAGGGCACTCCAGCGAATAGGCAGATCGGGACACGGTGTGCGTGACCTTTCCCTGGGTAGATTCATCGTCTTTGATCTTGACGATCTAATGGAATGCGCTGTTATGACAAAGGCGGCATACGATCATGAAATAGACAGGGTAACGGTGCCCGTGAATCCGCTGGATGTCCTCTCACAGGGAATAATCAGCATGTCCCTTGAAAAGACATGGGGTGTTGATGAAGCATACAGTGTGATCAGGAATTCATATGCATTCCACACCCTGGAATATGAAGATTATATTGCCACACTTAATTATTTATCGGGAAGAATCGAGGGGAATACCCTGTTTTCCAAAATATGGTATGACGAGGATGAAAACAAATTCGGAAAAAAGGCAAGCACAAGGATGATATACTTCATGAATGTGGGAACCATACCGGAAGAGGCAAATTACAACGTGGTCAATGAGAAGGGCAGAATGCTTGGTCAGCTCAGTGATAAATTTGTAGAACGTTTGAAAAATGGCGATATATTTGTTCTGGGGGCAAAAACATATATGTTCCTGAAGGTATCGAGAAATAATATAACGGTAAAAACCGCAACAGGAATGAAGCCCACGGTGCCATCCTGGACCGGGGAACTTCTGCCACGGAGTTACGATCTGGGTATACTCATAGGAGAATTCAGGAAGGAATTATTCAGGAGAATAAAAAACGGCGAGGAAACCGAAAACTGGCTCATGGAAAATTACCGCGTGGATTCATTCGGGGCCAGAAGCCTGATATCCTATGTAAAGGCCCAGGGCGAATTTGCCATACCTACCCAGGATTCACTTCTGGTCGAGGGATACATAGATGGCGATTTATACAGCATTATATTCCATATACCGCTCGGGCGGAGAGTAAACGATGCGCTTTCCAGGGCCTACGGGCTTGCTGTTTCCAATAAATATGGTTTGAATACCAGGATAAGCGTAAATGACAATGGTTTTACAATAACACTGAACAGGCGCGTTCCCATAAAGGATATCATAACACTGCTGACTCCATCAAATTTCCGTGACCTCGTGGACAGGTCCATAATAAATACCGAGTTATTCAAACAGCGGTTCAGGTACTGTGCAACCCGGTCCCTGATGGTGTTGAGAAAATATAAACAGACCGATATATCTGTTGCACGGCAGCAACTCCGCAGCGACCGCCTCCTTAGAACGCTGGAGGCCATGCAGAATTTCCCTGTTATAAAGGAAGCATTCAACGAGGTAAAATACGATGTGATGGATGTTGAACGTGCCTCCTGGTATGTAAATGATATTATTTCAAAAAAGAAGTTTACCATAAGGGATTATTCCACTGAAACCAGCCCGTTTTCTTATAATCTGATCCTATCCGGTGTATCCGATATAGTATTAATGGAAGACCGTTCAAAGCTATTGAAGGATTTGAGAAGCAAGTTGCTTGATAAAATCTACGGCACAGAGGGCATTGATTTTCTCATAAAAGATTCTAAAATGGTTGAAAATTATTTCAAGAACAAAGTGCCACGGGTGACAGACGAGGAAAGCTATATAGAATTTTCCAGGCATTTCCTTTATATCGATCCCTTCAAAAAAAAGTACAACTCTCCAATAGAATACAGTGATATGGATCTGGAGCCAATAACGGAAGAACTGATTACAACGGGCAAAATCAATTACTGTTTCATAAGGTCAGACCAGTGGGTTTCCTCCGAATATTATCCCGTTGTATACGGACTGTTCAAAAGGGAAATACAGCTTACCGGAAGGGACAGGGAAATTTATGATTCAATAAACGATTTAAAGTTCAGCGAAATAAAAAAGGCAGGGTTCGGTGAACAGGAAATCAGGGACAGCCTGATAAAACTGGAATCTGCGTATATGATACGCAAGGAAATACACGGTGAAATGCAGTATTATGTAAAAAATGATGCAATTCCTGAAATACCTGACAATGGCATGAAAATTGCAGTTTCCACTGTACTGTCATCTTATGGCCCTTTATCCCTGGACGAACTACTCATACGCCTTCCCGTAAACAGCGAGGAATTGGAGCAGGCGCTTAATTCCATGATACGTGAAAATATTGTTTTATATGATTACATTACACCCATATTCATGAAGCAGTACATGATGAAATCAGATTTCGAGGCTATAGTAAACAGCACGGATGAGGATATTGTCCATAAAAGAATAATTAATTTCTGCTCCCCTGTTGAAGATGTCGGAGAATTTTTCCAGAAGTATGGCTTTGCCTTTGATACCTTTGACATCCGTGTGAGGACCAGAAATTACCGCAGGGTAGACCTGGAAAGGATGCTGGCTTCAGGTGAGATCTACCGCGCAAGAGCCATAAAAAACAAATATGTACTTATATCAAAATGGCTCATGGACATTCTATATAAACTCAGGGAGGAAAAGAACAGTGACCTTGAGGACCAGGTTCTGGGTTTTATACAGAGGGGCATAGACACTGATGAAAAGCTATCGGCAATGACCGGAATGGAAGGGAAAATCATAAAAGGCGTTCTCAAGAACCTGGAATTCAAAATAGCTGTCATACCTGGAAAATCCGGTGAATGGAATCTTTACATGCCTGAAAAGGATGTGGATACGTCAGTAATCATAGAAAAATATGGGCCGGTAACGGCCAGGGAGCTTGCCCGATTTTTCTGGTTCAATCCTGCAAAACTTGATTATTCGGGATTTACACCGGTGTATTACAGGAATGAGATATATTATGGTGGTGAAAACCTCAATCCCGAACCTGTTTCACTGATAACAATGAAGAATGATCCTGTAAGCATATACATGGGCAGGTATGTGAGAAACGATGACTTCAATGCACGATTCATATACAACGGTTCGGAGGAATCCATGTTCTTTATGGAGGAGAAGCCCCCGGGAATCTGGTTTGATAATATGGACTTCGAAAGTGGAAAAATCAATGAATTCCTTGAAAACATAGGTGAAATTTCCAATAAACTGGATGAGAATTCAATTATCATAAAAACATCTAATCCAGACCTATTGAAGGCAGGTGAAAGCAAGGGTTACATTCGTTCTGAAAATGTAATATATATGGGTAATTTTGATGTAATGCCGGTAAACACCGATGATTTATTATCAATAGCAGTGCAGCGCTACAACTCCGGAAAAACCACCATGAATTACAATATACTCAGCAGGATATTTCTGGGCATCAGGAGTGACATGGAGGCATACTATACAGGTATACGGAGTGTCGAATTGACCAATTATTATAATTCAATGCTCATCTATAACTTCGATGGGCCATTCAATACACCGGCACTGGGCACAAAAAATGTTATTGCACTTTATAAAGCTATCAAGAAACGCCCTCTCACGGAAGCAGAGGAAGAAGTCTATAAATCATTGATATCCAGGAGCATGTCAGAAAACGAACTGATAAAATCCATGAAGATGAATTCTCTTCTAGTCAGGGAATCGGTTAAAACCTTATATAAACTGAATGCCATAGCCAAGGATAAAAGCAGAAGATATATAACTGTAAATGATGAATACAGCAAGATTGAGGCAATAGAAATTCTTTTACGGGAACTGATCAACAGAATAGGCTTTTTTGATATCAATGTGTACCGTGATCTGACGGGGCAGGAAGATGATACAGAATACAACCTCACAGTAAAGAAACTTTCACGGGAGAAATTTATAAGGGAAACACTCATCCCCTCAGAAAATAGAATCATATATGCTGCATATGGCCTTCAGGCAGGAAATATTAAAGCCAGGGTTTCCAGGATAATTCCACCGAAAGACATCATAGCCCTTGTATTTTCAGGGTATATAAAGGCAAGATATCATTCCTCCAGCAATTATATGTACTTCGCCGATGGAGCCATAAAGATGTCCATATCTGTTAAAAAGAGCGGAAAATACCTTTCTGTTAAGAAGATAACCGGGGATTCAGGGTACAAGGATCTGGCAAAAGCAGAATTCAACAGTGCGGGTTACATTCTTTCAAATTGAAATTAGGTCCTGTATAATTAAAAATTTTCTGTTTATGGTGAAAATTCCTCCTGAAGTTCAAGTATGACCTCATTTATTACCTCTTCCAGGGTCAATCCGTTGTATTCCCTGAGCCCGCCCATATCGGTTCTCAGCCTAGCACTGTAACCCGTTTCATCCTTTTCAAATTCTATATTACAAAGCAACTCTTCCATGCCAATCACTCCATAATTACAGCGATTATTTAAAAATTGTCATTACCCCCGGAATAGTAGCCCACAATCAGGTCCGAAACATTGTTGCCGGTCCGCCCGGTCAGGATTGTTCCATGGCATGAGGATAGTGCATTATAGCTATCGTTGTTATCCAGATATTTATCCAGGCCACCTATCCGTGTGTCCTGGTCCACTATGCCACCTGCTGCGGTGCTCTTCCCGTCTATGCCATCTGTGCCGATTGAACAGAACGTATACTTCTCATTAGCATCCATGGATTTCAGCAACCTCAGGACAAGTTCCTGGTTCCTTCCACCATATCCGGCACCCTTTACATTTACCGTGGTTTCCCCGCCACAGACAAAGTGGAAGCCCCTCCCCTTGAGGTCATACACGGATCTGAGTATGGCTCCTATGTCTGCCGCAACGGAATTCACATCCCCATTGATGTTGCTTCCCAGGGTTATTTTTTCTCCTTCCATTCTGGAAAATATTGCATTGACAAAATCAGAATTGCACAGGATTATTTTATTTTCTATTGATGAAAAATATCGATCTTCCCTGGGTCCCGGAATACCTTTTTCAACTATGATTCTAACCAGTTCCTCGGTCTTAACATACTGGCTTACAAGTAAGGAAATTTCTTTCACTGGTTCTGATTTTACCAGCGGGCCGGAGGCAATAATTGCCATATCATCGTATATAACATCCGAAATAATGTATGATACCACGGAAGCAGGATGGAGCATGCCGGCAAGTTTACCACCCTTTACCGAGGATAGAAGTGACCTTATCCTGTTCAGTGTGTAGATATCCCCATCATGGTCCATGATCTCCTTTGATATGGCTTTTATATCATCTATTCTCACTCCCTTTTCCGGAATTTCAAAAAGTGAAGAACCGCCACCTGATATGAGCACTATAACCAGATCATCCTCAGAAAGCTTCCCGATCCCTGATAGGAGTTTAATTGATGAATCTACGGAAAGCTGGCTGACATATGGATGGGTTCCCCTGAGGATCTCCAGTTCTGGGAAAAGGTCCGGTTCTTCCTGGTCATCCGGTATTATTATGCCAGCATAAGCAAGCCGGCCCAGCAAATGATCCCTTATGCCTGCGTACATACCATATGCAGCTTTCCCGAATCCTATCAAATAGATATTTTGAAATATTTTTAAATCAACATTGAAATGTTCTTTCATGGCATTTTCCGGGGTTAAATCGTTCATAACATTTTCAATGGTTTCAAGCAGGTATTTTCTTTCAGGTGTACTGCCCGCGTCATCCATGTTAAGGATTTTCATGAAATTGTATACAGATGTAGTTTTTAAGCTTTTTTTATTATCCCTGTGGAATTTGGGAATCTAACAGGGATGCATTGCTGCATAGCATAGAAAATATATATTTATCGTAGAATACGGAATTCGTAATAAAAATAATAACGAATCATCTACAAAAATTAAAATATAATTCATCTATTAAGTGTTACGTGATAGAAGAAGATGGTTTTCGTCCCGAAAAGGAATATAAACATCTAGGTTATAATCAGTTATCATTGAGGCATGCAGTGTCCCAGGCAATCGGCCTCAATGCTCCCGGCGGCACAATTGTCCTTTATGTTGCCGGAACTGCCGCCCTGCTTACATTCACCTTTTCAAAATATCCTGATGGCGCTTTTGCAATCCCATTGATTCTTTTAATGGCATTGATAGTTTATTCAATGATGAGCTACTCATCCTATGAGTTCTCAAAATATCTTTCTAGTTCCGGTGGTTATTATACCTTTGTTGCCAACGGGCTCGGAAGAGGGTTAGGCCTCACCACGGCACTCTCATATATAAGTTATCAGATTCTGAGCTTTACAGGTTTCGGCATTCTGGGCTTCATCGGATTTGCATATGCAATCTTGCCCAGCCTGGGGATTGCTGTCCCCTATGTCAATATTTTATGGATTCCGGTTACCGTTGCTTTTATTCTTTTTGTGAGCTTTCTTATTTATAAAGGAATAAAACCCTCTTTAAAATATGTATCTTATGCCATTCTTATAGAAGTAATATTTTTTGTTGCAACCTCTATTTATCTCATAGGAGTAAATCATGCATCACTTTCCATCAAGCCATTTACGGCCATACCTGTTGGAGGGAACTTTATCATACTCATGGCCATGATGGTCTATGCAATAGGATCCTTCGTGGGTGTTGGTGGTTCCATACCCATCGCAGAGGAGACGAAGAATCCCAAAAAAAATGTCCCGAGATCCATTATTGCCAGTATCATTATACTGGGCGTGACCATCATATTGGCATCATACGCTGAGGTAATATCATGGGGATATGTAAACATGTCAAGCTTCGGAACCGGTGCAGGCATCGGGGCATATCCTGTTCTTTCAATTTATAAAAACGGATTTGCAGGCATGAGCCTCATACCCTTCGTAGTTTTATTGATTATAGTTATAAATTCATTTTTTACTGCAACCGTATCACTGGGCACGAATGCATCCCGTGTTATTTTCTCACTATCCAGGGAGGGCGTGGTCTCTGAAAAGCTATCAAGAACCAATACAAGGGGAGTTCCGGTTTATGCCATTCTGTTCATAACAATAGTCTCACTGGCCATTGTGCTCTCAACTGGAATAGCATTCGAATTGCTGTACCCGGGTCAAATCATAGATGCACTTCTGTATTCCTCCGTGTTCTTGCTTGTGCTTGAATCCCCGATTTCATATATAGTGCATATACTCACAAACACCTCACTTCATATGTACCTGAAAAAGAAGGGGATGAAAACACACATATTCAGGCATATAATTATTCCGGGCATATCAAGCATTACGCTGGTTGCCGCAATAATAGCAGCTGTTTATTTTGATCTCAGTGCACCTTACATATATGGAGTCTATGGGTCTCTTGTATGGGTAGCTATTATAGCAATCACGGTTGTCATAATGTATACCAGATATAGAAACCACCTGGATAATCTGGGGGATTTCACATTATAATTTTATTATATTTTCAATTTCGTTCAGAGACCTTTTCCTTACGGTTTCCAGATTTTCATCTATTTCAATTTTTCCGCCATCCATATAGTTTACCATTATATTTTCCATAATTTTCCCGCAGGAGCATTCCGGATTTTCTGTTGATACCTGAACCTGTACACGGTGGCATTCAGGGCATCTGAATACATTTTTTATTCCGGAAAATTTACCACGTTTTGTTATGTCCCTTCCCTCTATATTGACTATGTCCATTCCGAAGTCAACCGGCTTCGCTGATGATATGGATGTTCCGATACCGAAAGATTTTACACCGGCATCCACCAGTTCAGGTATATCTTCAAGTTTTATGCCCCCGGAGACCATGATTTTGATATTTTTATGCCCTCTTATGTCCAGTTCCCACCTTATCTCCCTGATGAGATTCGGAAAATTACCTCTACGTGATGATGGGGTATCCAGCCTGATATAGTCTATATCTGGGAATTCCTCGGCAGCCCTTATTGCCGCAAATTTCTCATCCATGTACGTATCTATGAGAAATACCCTGAAATCGGAGTGATCATACTGTACCTTCCATGCTTCATGGTCTCCCAGTATCAATGACAGTGCATGGGGCATGGTGCCTGATGGTTTGATTCCCAGAATTTTGGAACTGAATACACCGGAAACCCCGGCAGCGCCGCCTATATATGAGGATCTATCGATCATGGCCGATATTGCCGGGTGCATTCTCCTTATGCCGAAGGAAATAAATGGTATATCCCCCAGGGATTTTTTAATGAGGGATGAATATGATGATATACCGGATGCCTGGCAGAGGAATCCCAATAGTGGTGTTTCAAGCTCTGCAAAATCCAGGTATCTGCCCTGTATCCTCATAAACGGGACAGGAATGCCATTTGAGTCCCTGGGCATGATAACTGTGCCCTCCGGGATAGCGTAAACACTTAGATTATGGGATTTTAGAAGAGAAATAGCATCGTTAAGCCCGGTGAAGTTGATATAATCATATGCAGAGGACTGTGTGGTAATCTCCATTGTAACAAAAGGATTGGAATGCATGAGTTCGAGATACTGTTTTGTCCTCTCAAAATATACATCAGTGACAATTCCACTCATTATGTCCGAATCGTTTGCCATTACAAATTTATTCATTTTCAAAAACCTCTTGTTTTAATTTATCTGAATTTATAGCATTATATCCATAATTTA
>JAKAAK010000123.1 GCA_021797025.1 Thermoplasmata archaeon | reverse complement strand
GGATGTTAACGATATAGAATCCAGAATTGCAATGTCTACAGGAAATGTGAAATTTCTGGTGGGCGATAGGAAACAGTCCATATTTGGATTTCAGGGGGGCGCATTATCAGTATTTAACTCATTGATTGGAAACAGCGGGATAGAGAAGAAAGACCTGAAGATTAACTACAGAAGCACTGAAACCATAC
Organism: Thermoplasmata archaeon; assembly: GCA_021797025.1. The sequence continues at coordinate 8,845 of JAKAAK010000123.1, read as the reverse complement.
TGGCTTACTCGAAACAATACTATTTAAAATTCGAAAATGATGTGCCGGAACTTGAAAATTTCAGAGGCACAAAAGAAAAAGGGAATAAGGTAAAAATTGTTGAAGTAGATTCTCCAGAAGACTCCACCCTGGAAATTATAAATAGCATTCCAGAGTCCAGTGGCAATATAGGAATCATAGCAAGGACAAATTCACAGATAGATACCATATCTTCACTTCTTGATAGGTATAATATTGATTATTCAAGCGATTCAAATGTACACACAATAAATCAGGCAAAAAAAGATATAACCGCATTTTTAAAAGGCATTCTGTATGATCGCCCGGATGATATAATTAATGCCATGGTAACACCATTTTCTGGCATATCGCTGAAGGAGGCTTTCAAAATTGCTGAATCACTCAGAAGTGAAGAAAATACAATTGATTTATTTGACAGTTCAAACCCATTTTTCTCATTGAGGAATAAAGAACTGTCCAGGGAAAATATAATGGACCTCTTCGAAAGCAGAATATTTCCTATTGCATCGTCCATAAGCAGGGAGTATTTCCTTACGGCTGCTACAGTAAAATCTTCCATCGGTGAATTTTTTGATGCGGAACGTGATTATACACGGAAAAATTTCTTCGATTTCCTGGATTTATCGTATTCTGAAAATTCCAGCAAATCTGGCAATTCACGTATAATTCTTACCACAGTGCACAAGGCTAAAGGGCGAGAATTTGACAATGTAATATATCTGCCAAAAAAGCCGAGAAAATCAGATACATATATAGATATTATTGTATCTTCCATAATTGAGGAAATAAAACAGATCAACGTTGATGACGAACTTAAAAATGAGAGCGTCAGAATAGACTTTGTGGCTTTTACAAGGGCAAAAGAGGAGCTCTGGGTGTGTACAAATCGCAGGGAAGCGCCGAATTACCTTATACCAGAATATTCTGAAATGGTTGCCTATGAGAATATTCCTGAGAAACAGGAGATTACTGTACCTGGAAAATACAATGAAGCATATTTGCAGTTCGTATCAGGTGATTATAATGGCGCTAAGGAGACCCTTTCCAGCAAGGAAAACTGGTTAAAGAATATAATCTACGAATTTTTCCAGAATAAGAATGTCCTTTCATTTTCGCTTATAAGCATTGACAACCCGTTTTTCATGCTAAAGAACAATATATTGAAGCTCAATGAAAAAACAGATGCATTGTATTACGGATTAAATGCCCATGAAATGGCGGAATCGCTTTATAAAAATGAAATAAAAAATGAACTTCTTGGCAGTGGGGATAAACAGATACTCTCAAATATAGAATCTGTTGTAAACCAGATAAAATCAGGTTTTAATATGGAACAGATTGAGGCAGAAGTTTCGGCAATAGCCAGGATAAACCAGATGTTTGAGGAGTTTTCTGGTGAACCGGATAAAATTATGTTTTTCGGCAAAATTGATGCTGTTTTCAGTGACGGGAAAAAATATGTTATCCTGGATTACAAAACGGATAAAACCACGGACAGGGCTTCACACCACAGGGTACAGTTGTTAGCGTATAAAATCCTCTATTCTATAAAAAATAATATCAGCCCTGAAAATATAGATACTGCAATAGGGTATATTAGCATGAGAGGAAAAATAAACACACATGAAAATACATCAGGCCTAATTTATAAACAACCGGACAAGTATTCTGAAACTTCACTGAAAAAATATATATCAAGATTCCTTGAGTATAAAAGCAATCCAGATAAATTTATTGAGGACTATCTTAAGCAGCCCAGTGAAGATACATTATATGAAAGGTTAGCAGAACTTCTAAAATAATTGTTATTTTTATCTATTCATGATGTGCATAGATTTTAGGGCTATTTCTCCACTATTTTTATGCTGCCTGTATTTAAATAAATATTGTATGCAATAAGAAATTTTGATAGTGTAAGTAATTGTCTGTAAATTATAAATGGCTTTGCCTACGGTAACATTCTAAATGTAAAGGGAATACTATTAATAAAAAATACTGAATGTTCCGATTTTAGTTTTAATATCAATTATCCCTATTAGCCTAAATAACAGAAAATATCTTTTCAATATTATCTATCCAGTATTTCTTATAGTTTTCACCTACTGAATTTATATTATCTGTTACCATAAATAGGTGTACCTTTATTGAAAATCCGCCATACTGAAACTCCTTCGGAAACCCATTTTCCTCAAATAACTTACTGAAATAATCGGCCTTTTGCTCATAATCTGTGTATTTTGTACTCTTTGGATCAACAAAAACTATTCTATATTCACTTCCTCTTTTAAGCCAGAAGATAAAGTCTGGAGAGTAATCTCTCATACGGTTCTTTCCCTTATCGAAGTATGGTATGTTTACATTATCAATACTTTCATCAATTTTGGAGAAAACCCACCAATCCAGTTTATAACTCTTTAGACCTTCTTTCGCTATAAACTCATCCAGGTTATGTATGAATTCCTTCTCGCTCTTTACTTTAATGACATGACTTAGGACATCTGCCTTATCTGATATAGATAAAATTATTGGCAAGTAGTAATGTTGAGCTATATTTATCAACTCTATCTTGCTTTCATCGAATTCAAATAGTGTTGGCTTTTCAATCTTCCCCATTTTTTTCATTAGGTCGCCGTATTCTTTTAGATCTCTCTCACTCATCTCTCCAGATTTAAATTTTTGTAGTAGATTTTTTTCAACAAAATCTGAATTTTTAAGGTTGCGTACGTCTTCAATTTTTTTATTTAGTTCATTTTTCTTTTCTTTGGAAATGCCTTCTGCACTTATTTCTTTAAAGTGAATAATCTCATCCTCCAGGTCTTTAAATTTATCCATATACTTTATAGAGGTATTGAGATGTCCAATAAGATTATGCAATTGATTATATGCATTTGATGAATTTGTGTTCTGAATATTATCTGCGTTTAGATAATTATGTAATCTGCCTATTGTGGCAGGCGTGGCTACATCAGAATAATTAGCATAGATCACTCTATCGTCTTCCATCCAATTTACATAATCTTCAAGAAGGTTGAGGTTTCCGCTAAATTTTGGCAATTCCTTTAGCTCAACTTCTTTTTTTTCAAGGTAAACAGGTAGGAGGAGTTTCGGATTGAAATCAAATTTTGTCTTTTTTACATCTAAAATTTCACCGTTTTTTTCCAGTTCAAACTTTATGCCGTCCATTATTGCCTTGATGTTGTTTTCGTCAGTTCCGAAAATGAATAATGTCTCTATTATGGAAATTAAACCTTCATAATTCTTCTCCTGTAAAATAGAAAATATTTTCTTTGCCTCTAGATCTCCATTCCTTGATAATTCTGCAATTCTCTGGCGTTTATTCTTAAGTGGCTCTATTCTAACTCCCCTGCCTATGGACTGGAGAACATATTTTTTTGCATCCCCCTTTCCTATGTTTACGAAAACCATTACATTTGGTCTATTTAAATCCCATCCTTCATAATATGACCTGGAACCCATAAGTATGTTAATAGGACTACTATTATTATCTATATTATTGAAAAAGCTGTCTTCTGTTGGGTTTTCACTCACTTCGTAACCCACTAACTTATCATTTAGCCATTTTGTTATATCGCCAATTTTTATTGATGCAAAGTACTTATCTGATGTCTTAAGCTTGAATGCGAGTTCTGCCTTATTGGCCTTTGTTCTAACAACCTCTATTTTTCCTGCGCCATCCGAGTTATACACTAATTTCAAAACATCATCAAATGTCAGGTTTGAAAAATCGTTGTAGTTAAACCTGAGTTTATTACTATCCGTATCCTTGCCAAACACATAAGTAGGGTTGTTTATAAATTCATCCAGTATAGAATTTTTACATTCTTCGAATATGCGTGAATCTATTCTATTAAGAGCTATGTCTCCCAGTGTTTCAAAGAATATTTCAATATCTGCATTTTCTACCTCAGTGGTGTGTCCGTAAAGAAGAAGAAGGGGGTTGTGATAAATATTAGCTGAGACTGTCGATAATTGTTTATACGCTTTTTTAACCATTGCAAGGGTTATGAGTGTTTTAAGTACAATTTTCTTTTTTTCATCTCTTCTTTCTATGGAATCGGAATCCTTGTTATATCCTTCCAGTGCACTCAAGTCCTGCTGTGAAACGTATATATTTTTTCCATATCCCTTTTCTGTGAAACGATCTAAATTTAGATTAAATACGGTAGTTATAATATCCCACCGATCTGTGAAGGTAGCTGAGAAATTAAATAAAAATCCATTGCGGGAAAGTATTGAATAAAAAATTTGCCTCTTGGAATCGCCGTTGGTACCCTTATGCGCTTCATCAAGGATAATATACCATTTGCCATTATTTTCAATATCCTCAAAAGATAAAAGTTTCTCTGCAGATGTGTCAGAAATCAAGTCCGATCTATAGATAAATATGTTTATATCATCCCTATTAAACAATAAATCATGCTTTACCTTATCATAATCCTTTAAATCCCAATATTTAATTTTAACAGGTGAAAATGAGTTAAATTCGTCTATTTGTTTCTTAATTTGATCTATTAAATCATCTCTATATGTAAGAAATAAAATATCTTCATCCGGTATTGAACCCCTTTTCTTAAGTTCATTTAAAATTTCTATTAATTTGACTATTACCAGGCTCTTTCCACTACCGGTTGCCATCCAGAAGCCCATCCTGTTTGTAAAGTTAAAGAAAGGTATACGTTTACCTTCTACATTATAGAATTGGCTTGCTATTTTAAAAATGCTGGTATTTTTAACTGAAATATCCAGAATGTCTGTATGTTTTACTATTCTTTCTGTGTTAATTTCATTGAAAAGTGATTTTTTGCCTTCCAGAATACTACTATTATATTCGGATTCTGGATAGTTTAAAATATCACTATAATAATGATGGAGAAATTTTAATCCCGATTTCAATGCATCTTTCTGGTAATCATATAATTTTTTGCTCTCAGAAAACTTATCGAATGTAAAATCCCATGAATCAGGTAAACTACTTGAATCTACATTATGAATTAATCTCTGATAAACCGGTATTATTCTTTCTTCCATTATTACCACCAGATCAGAGGCTTTAGTGCTGTAAAATCTACATCCGAGAAAACTATTTTCGCATCATTAAATACAACTTCATCTTTACTTATACTTTTGATAAATTTACCTTTAACAAGAGATAAAGTTTCTGCTATGTCAATATTATCATATAGTCCATTAAAGTTAAACTTTATTTTATTATTTTTATTATCTATTTCCATTTTATCAAGAAACTTTAGATCTTTAAAAAATACATATTGATTGTATATAGATGTATCATTTAAATTATACAAAGGTTCAGAAGGTAAATAAACGGAATTTTTTAATGTTTGTTCATACTGTTCTAAATTAAAGTATTTGAAGAATCCTCCAGCGTTTTTCTCGTTATATTTTTCTTTAACGTCGTTTTCTTTTGATATACCTGATTTATCATATGCTAAAACTTTTTTCATTCTGGGCAAAACCACGTCATAAAAGTGTTCTCCCATTTCAATTCCAATCCATTTTCTTTTAAGCTTATGTGCTACTGCTGCAGTTGTTCCAGATCCCAGGAAGAAATCCATAACAAGATCGGATTCATTAGAAGTAGATTCTATGACACGCTTTAAAAGAATTTCGGAATTTTCGGTTGGAAAATCAAAATGCCTTGAGTATCCGGGAATATCTGTCCAGTTATTCTTCAATGTAGTTCCTAAAGGAGCATATTTGATTTTTCCATTCTCAATTTTTATTCTATCTTCTTGTTCTAATTCTTCAATTTGATCCTGAGAAAAACCCCATTTCCTCCCTTTTGGAGCTGGAAATTTTTGTTTAAAAACAATCCTATAACAATCATCTTTATCTTTAGGATTTCCTGGCAAAAATGGTTCCCACCATTTTTCAATTTCCCTTTTTATCTTTATCTCATTAAAAATTGATTTGCCTGCTTTTCCATAGAAAAAAAGTGTATCGGTGTCTACCATAAATTTATTTAAACCATGTGAGAATTTGAAAAATTCTTGGGTTCTATTTACCACCATTTCATTCCTAAAATTCTCCCCGCCAAATATATCATTCATTAATAATCTTACATACATATTACCATTGTAATCACATCTAACAAAAATACTGCCTTCTTCATTTAGATAATCTTTAGCTAACCTTATTCTATTCTCAAGCAATGTTATCCACGTAGCATCTTTATATTTCACATTATATAGATAATCTGCATTTTTATCCTTATTAAAAGGCGGATCAATGTAAATTGTCTGTATTTTATCCTTAAATTTTGGTAAAATGGTATTTAATGCCTGATAATTTTCGGAGTGTATTAATCGGCCATCTAGTTCATTATCTAAATCATCAAATAATTTGATAATATTAAATTCAATATCTTTAAAATATTTTGTATCTACAGGTAAAAATTTATAGTCAGGATTTAATGATTTATCTAACATGTTTATTATATTATTTTTATTAAAATTATCATCTACTAGATGGAGGTCTTTCCATTCACTAATCTGATCATCTATACCATTATTATTTAAAATTTTATTTATTATTTCAATATCTTTTTCTGCAATTCTATCGAGAGTTATAACATAATTAGAATTTAAAACAAATTTAGGTTTATTCCAGGTCTTTACAAGTTCATCCTCGAATTGGGACACAAAATCAATTACATTATAAGCAATATTTTTTAGTATTTTTAGTTGTTTTATTCTAGTTTCTGAATAAACACTGTCATCGTCAAAAATATAATTCTTTAACCATAGGTCGAATTGCTCTCTCAAAAATGTTTTTGCGTCTTTATTGATAAAATAGTCAACTTCTGTCTGTTTCTTAAATGTGTGGAACAATTCCTCTAATTGTTCTTCCGTTATATGTATTCCCGTTTTATTTAACCCTTTTAAAATCTCAGATACTTTTGTTTTCTTTCCACCTACTAAATAAGAAGATTTAAAATTTATTACTTTATCTTCTATCTTATCTGGTTTATCCAGTTCGAATACTACCTCTCCTTTTTCGTTAGCACGCTTTCCTTCAATCTGGGAGGCGTCAAATACCACTTTATATTCTAAATTATCTATTTTATAATTAATTGATAAACTCTTCCATAGATTGTCAGTTTTAACATAATAAAGCATGTTAGTTTTCCAGAAAAGCACCACATCCTGGATGTTTGTATATATTTTTTCGTATACTTTGGATTTTAATGGTGTATAACTGAAGTATATGCTTCCGGATTCCGAAAAGTATGTCTTAAAGAATGTATGGAGTCTGGTAAACAACTCTTCTTTGAATTCGGGGAACTCTGAGATTTTTGCATCAATGTCGGATTGTATTAATTTAAAAATCTTATCAAAGTATGCAGACTTTATCCTCATTAAATTTACAAAGCCGGAATTTCCCTCTACTTTAGCACCAATAAATATATTCTTTAAATCCTGATAAAACTCTACTTCATTTTTCACCATTACATAGCCTCTTTTAAATTATCAAATCAAATCATGGCATTGCATATAAAACTTACTTTTGTCTCTTTTGTAGATATCCCACAATAGGGCATTATACAGGAGTATAATGAAATCTTTCTTTGTTGATTATCATAGTATTTATTGATTTCATCGATTACTAGTGTGTTCCATAATTCGTCCTACTTTAATAATCATTGTACAATAAATTTAAAACTTAAGAAGTAAACCTCTGTATAGTGAAATATAGGGACTATTTGCTTTGGCACCACAAATCAATAATAAAATAAATAGGAGTATAAAAATGGACTCGATTGGGTAAAACAGGAGATGGAAAAAGTATAATGAATCACTTGCAGACAGAATACAATACCTTAGAGATTTATCATTCATAAAGGATTATGATAGCCTGTTACAGGAAAAGAATAATGGTAAAATAGGACATCCATAAAGGTCACAATTATAAGAAGATTCATGGAATGTTGGATATCAAGGAAAGAGACACACAAGGGTTCTATAAAGAGGCGGAAAACATCGTCTTGAGGGAAATAGGAAGAAATTAAATCAGATATAGGCAATATTTATAAGCTGAACCTTCAATTACTAGAATTTCATCTCTTCCTATATTTGATAATTCAAATGAGTGGATAAAGCATATATCTCGAAATTACCGAAACTTGGCTGTATATCCTAGGTCTTCATGTAGTATCTCAAAACGATTCATTATAGTTAAATTAGAACATTGAGATATGTCCGAGAAATAATTATCACCGTCGATCTCACATTGTTTACTTATTCATCAAAGATTTGACATCTCTAGATACCATACTGCTCTATTCTCCTGGAAATTTTAGCTTTCTCTGTTGTTTCTTTGATCGGAAGCGGTATGAAAGCCAATGAAGTCAGAATATTTAAGAAGATAGAAATGGTAAATTCGAGAAAATGTTGGAAATAGATTTAAGTGTAAAGGCAGTCATGGAGCACCTAAGAGAGCTAAATGATTTTATAGACAGTGATCAATTTTCTTTTTAGGTATTGTTGTCGTCAGTCTATAACGTATGAGCTAATAAATTGTTCATGCTGATGGTATACATAGAGGAACGACCACTTTCAACACCAACTTATTTTTCATATTCTGTCATTTATATATTATTAGAACAGATGAAGAATCTATGACGAATGTTGTGTGAATAAACTTTAGTTACTATTAATTGAATGGGCCCGACCGGATTTGAACCGGTGATCACCGCCTTGTAAGGGCGGTATCATAACCACTAGACTACGAGCCCGTAGAGGATAAGTCTATAATGATATAATAATTTTTATGTCTGTCCTTTAAA
>JAKAAK010000122.1:7314-9041 GCA_021797025.1 Thermoplasmata archaeon | reverse complement strand
CTTCCGATCTTTTAATTAAAGTTATTGCAATTAAAACAACAGGGGATTTGAATATTATTTCAAGTCCAGTAAAATATTATAGTATAGCAGAAGAATATGTAAACGGTGGTATCGAAATACTTTATGATAGTATGCTTGGTAAAAATTATGATAGTTACATTAAAAACCTTGAAAATGAATTAAGACAAGTGCCATGAAATCGTTATTATTATCTATCAAAACTATAGGGAAACTTAACTCACAATTTACTCCAAATTTATTATATATCTTTAAAGTTGCATATATTCGTTTAAATAAAAAATCTTATATTTAATTTCAAGTTGTAATTTTATGAATTCTTCAGACAGTAATGGGAATAAGGAGGATATGATCAAAATCTATTCTACTATGGTAAAGAGCAGAAAATATGAGGAGAAACTGCGTGATGCATATCTTGCTGATAAGAAGCCGCTTTTCAGCATAGCAGCGGGAAAGATTCCGGGAGAAATGCACCTTTCTGCAGGGCAGGAACCATCTGCAGCCTGGATGTCCGTACTGCTCAGGGATGATGACTTTGTATATAGTACACACAGGCCACATCACACCGCAATAGCAAAAGGCGTTGACCTCAACAGAATGACGGCAGAGATAATGGGTAGGGAAGGAGGATTGAGCAAGGGAAAGGGAGGACATATGCATATTTTTGATAATAAAGTGCATTTTGCCTGTGCAGGAATTGTAGGTTCATCATTTCCACCTGCTGTTGGCGCAGCCCTTGCATTCAAGCTTGATGGAAAGGATAGCATTGCAGTGGCTTTCGGCGGTGACGGTTCATTGAACCAGGGTATGTTCATGGAATCGCTCAACCTTGCATCGCTGTGGAAACTTCCCGTTATATTTGTAATCGAAAACAATGACTGGGCAATATCTGTAGAAACTAAAGATTCAACTCCACTGGAAAACGATGCCATCCGTGCAAATGGATTCGGGCTCCCCGGAGTGCATATAGCTGACAACGACCCGGTAAAAATGTATGAGGCAGCTGCAGAGGCTGTTGAACGTGCCAGAACAGGCAATGGCCCAACACTTATAAGTATAGATACTTACAGGTACTACGGGCATTTTGAAGGAGACCCGGAAGTTTACAGGCCAAAAAATCAGGTAAAGGAGCTTATGGAAAAGGACCCTATAAAACTCATGAAGGCAGATCTGATCAAAAATGGCATCCTGTCCGGGGATGAGGATGAAAGAATCAATAATTCAGCCATGGAGGAAATATCACAGGCATTTGCATTTGCCGAAAACAGTACTGTACCTGATGGAAAGGAAGCCTCGGAGGATGTCTATGCTCCGGTAAATTATGCAATAGATGCAGTGAGCAGAGGGAGAAAACTACCCATGTACGTTGCCATATCTGAAGCAATATCCCAGGAAATGGAAAAGGATCAGGACGTTCTATATATGGGTGAGGATGTGGCAAAATATGGTGGAATATTCGGTGCCACCACCGGATTGCTGTCAAAGTTTGGACCAGATAGAATCAGGGATACACCAATAAGCGAATCGGCATTCATAGGTTCTGCTTCAGGACTTGCAGCAGCAGGCAAGCGTCCCATAGTTGAACTGATGTTCTCAGATTTTGTGGGCGTAACACTTGATCCAATAATGAACCAGATAGCGAAGAACCATTATATGTCCGGTGGCACAGTAAATATGCCCGTGGTAATAACCATGGCTGTAGGCGGAGG
>JAKAAK010000122.1:0-7214 GCA_021797025.1 Thermoplasmata archaeon | reverse complement strand
AACTGATGTTCTCAGATTTTGTGGGCGTAACACTTGATCCAATAATGAACCAGATAGCGAAGAACCATTATATGTCCGGTGGCACAGTAAATATGCCCGTGGTAATAACCATGGCTGTAGGCGGAGGGTACGGGGATGCGGCACAGCACTCACAGACTCTGTATGCACTGTTCGGCCATCTTCCCGGATTAAAGGTCGTTGCACCCTCAAACAGCTATGATGCAAAGGGACTCATGATATCTGCAATCAAGGATAATAACCCGGTTGTATACATGTTCCATAAGGGATTGCTCGGTCTTCCATGGATGCCATATCCGCAGTCAACTGTAGTGGAGGTTCCAGAAGAAGAGTATACAGTACCTATAGGAAAGGCAAATGTTGTACTGGAAGGGAAAGATATAACTATAGTGGCAGTAGGATCCACTGTTCATATGGCTACGGAGGCGGCGCAGACACTCAAGGCAGAGGGAATCAGCTCAGAAGTAATAGATTTGAGAACCATCAAACCACTGGATACTGAAACTGTTATGGCGTCCGTTTTAAAAACAGGTGCCCTCCTTGCTGTTGATGAGGACTACGGTTCATTCGGCACAGCATCTGAAATCATATCAAGGGTAACACAGGGAATTTTCAGCAAATTGAAGACTGCTCCTGTAAGCCTTACCTCGCCTGACACACCGGTTCCATACAGCCAGGGGATGGAAAAATACTCGCTTCCTGATAAAGACAAAATCATTAATACTGTAAGGGAGATGCTCAAGAGATGATTATAAAAGTACCGGAACTCTGGAAGGAGGAAGATCTAGGAAAGGCTATTGTGACGCAGTGGTATGTTGCTCCCGGAGATAAAATCAAGGAGGATATCCCCGTATGCCAGATAATGGCTGCCAAAGTTACAATAGAAGTCAATATCCCGGTAAAGGGAACCGTGGTTAAATTGCTTCAGGAGGTCAATAATGAAATTTCCCCGGGAGACCCTCTTCTGGAAGTTAATGAGGATAAATAATACTTTATAATTTATTATCAAATCTCAGAGCAATGATTTCATAATACATTCAGGTGGCATATTACTCAATAAAATTATTACCTACCAAATTATACAACTTTATAATGCTGGAAAAAGGGATTTATGAGGAATTGGTAAATTTATGGCTCAAGGGGGAAATTGAAAACTATAAGAGTTATAAAATTTCAACTGATAGGATTGACTCTGATAGCTCCTCAAGACTTCTATCTATTTATATGGCAGAGAAACTGGAAAAGGCACTGAATTATATGAAGGATAACAATGCAAATCTTTCATTGAGGGTGAAATTTGTCAATGAGCTGCTTGAAACAATAAACTCCCGTTCAGGGGTCAAGGAATGCAATGAAATTATAGACCCCCCGGAAATGCTGCTATCAGTTGGTGAAAATTTTTACACCGGTGAAAATCCGGTTCCCAGACCTGCAACATCCATAGCATACAGTTCATTATTTACCGGTTCAATCGCAGAGCCCAGGCTTTATTCTGAGCTTAAACTGGAAATATTAACATCTGATTCCATAGACATGCTGGTTTCTTTTATAAAGTGGAGCGGGCTTCGGTTAATCTGGAATGAATTGAAATCGTTCACTGAAAGGGGAGGGAAACTTAGGGTCATAACAACAACATACATGGGTGCAACTGATATAAAATCAGTAGAGGAATTAAATAAACTAGTCAATACAGAAATAAAAATATCATACGATACAAAAAACACAAGGCTCCACGCTAAAACATATATTTTCAGGAGGAAAACAGGATACTCCACCGCCTATGTTGGATCCTCAAATCTGTCAAACGCCGCAATCTCAGGAGGTTTGGAGTGGAATGTCAAGGTGGCAGGAAAGGACATGCCAGAGATGCTGGGTAAAATCCAGGAAACATTCAATACATACTGGCATTCCGACAGTTTCACTGAATACACTGAAAATCAATCTGATGAACTGATGAAAGCATTAAATAAGGAAATAAAGAGGAATCAGGAATCAGAATATATATTTGACATAAAGCCATATGATTACCAGTCAAAAATACTGGATGAACTGGATGCAGACAGAAAGCTCAGGGGAAATTGCAGAAACCTTGTAGTTTCTGCAACAGGGACAGGGAAAACGATAATATCGGCATTTGATTACGCCAGGTTTGCCCGATCCCATTCCGGAAAGAACCGATTATTGTTTATTGCACACAGGGAGGAAATCCTCAGGCAGAGCCTACAGTGCTTCAGGAGTGTACTCAGGGACTATAATTTCGGTGAACTGTATACGGGCAATAATAGGCCGGCGTCCATGGAACATTTATTCATGTCGGTCCAGACCTTTAATTCCATATGGCCGGATCTTAAACTGGATAAGCATTATTATGATTTCATAGTTATAGATGAATTCCACCATGCACCTGCAAAATCATACCAGCCACTGTTGAAATATTTTGAACCTGAGATACTATTAGGCCTGACTGCAACGCCTGAGAGGATGGATGGAAAGGACATACTGAAATATTTCAATAACCACATTACTTCGGAAATCAGACTGCCGGAAGCAATTGACCGGGGAATTTTGAGTCCCTTCCAGTATTTCTGTGTAACCGATTCAGTGGATTTAGATTCTGTATCATGGAAGAATGGCAAATATGACCCAGGCGAACTGGAAAGGCTGTATACAGCCAGTGGGAATATGTCAGAAGAGCGGGCCAACCTGATTATTAATGCCACAGAGAGATATCTCTCAAATATTAATGACCTGAAAGGGCTCGGTTTCTGTGTTTCTGTTGCCCATGCTGAATACATGGCTTATTATTTCAATAAAAATGGTATAAGTGCAATCTACCTAACAGGAAATTCATCCCGGGAGGAAAGAAATAGTGCCCATGCTAAACTGAGAAACGGAGATATAAAGATAATTTTTGCTGTTGACATATACAATGAGGGAGTTGACATTCCTGAAATAAACACAATTCTGTTTCTAAGGCCCACTGAAAGCCTGACAGTTTTCGTACAGCAGCTAGGCCGTGGTCTGAGATTATCTGAAGGGAAGGAATGCCTTACTGTACTTGATTTCGTCGGAAGGTCCAATGCAAAATATAATTTTGCCGCAAAATTCATTTCACTCATGCGTCACCGTGCAATTTCCATAAAAGATGAAATCACATCAGGATTTATAGACCTCCCCAGAGGATGTTATATTGAACTGGAAAGAAAGGCACAGGATTATATTCTAGAAAATATTAAAAAATCCTATTCATCCAGAAATGGTCTGATTTCAAGAGTAAAGGAGTTTAACCTAAACTCAGGCATGCCAATAACATTGCAAAATTTTCTGGAATTTTATCAACTCAGTCCTGAGGATATTTATATCCGTAATAATTTCTCCAGATTGTGCGTTTTAGCAGGGATAAGGGAAGATTTCCATGAGGACATTGAGGAAACTATTACAAAGGCAATGAAAAGAATATGCCAGATAAATTCATATTCTTGGATCAAAACAATCCTAGAAAAACTCATGATTCCTGATACTGTTTCTAAGGAATGCCTCTCCCATGAAGAAATCAAAATGGCCGATATGTTTTATTTCACAATCTGGAATGTACCTATAAATCAATCAGGTTTCTCTGACACTCTTGAGGCCCTGAATTCTCTTAAAAAATATCCGGTTCTATATGGGGAATTAATGGAACTTCTTGATTATCTGTTATCAAAAATTGATTTTGTTGAAGGTATGCCATCAAAGGAATCAATACTCCCTCTGAGATTATATAGCTCATATTCTAAAAATCAGGTACTGGCTGCAATGGGCATTGCCGATCCCGGTTCGGTTCGTGAGGGAGTCAAGTACATTCCCGAAAAACATATGGATGTCCTGTTTGTAACACTGAATAAATCTGAAAAATACTATTCTTCAACAACGATGTACAACGATTATGCCATTGATCAAAGAATGTTTCACTGGGAGACTCAGAGTACAGTTTCCCCTTCGTCTCCAACAGCCAGAAGATATTACGGTTCTCCAGGTAACGGGAATACAGTTCTGCTATTCATAAGGGAATTCAGGGAGAACCTTCTGGGTGCATCTCCGTATATATTTATGGGAAGCGTTAGCCATAAAAGCCACAGCGGGGGCAATCCGGTGAGCATAATCTGGGAAATAGAAAGACCGGTACCTAAAAGGTATCTGGAAACCATGAATAATATGCTTCCGGCATAATATTTTATAATATTTGAAATATTACAATCTATAACCATATATGGAATTATGTAAAGATAAATTTAAAATTTTGTGCAGGAATGCAAACAGGTTGATGGATCTAATTTATATGAAATGCGAATAATAAAAATAGAGATCTTTATTCACCGTCTTTTATTGTTGCTTTACTCTTTGTAACAAGTGCTATAATTATTCCCGAAATTATTACGGGAATAATTAAATAAATGCCGATGTCAAATGGGTATCCAGGAAATGGTATTATGCTCCCATATATAGCAAATATGTAAATCACACTGGCCACAAGTGGTATGAATATCATTAATGAAAGATCTGTAACCTTTGTTTTTAATTTCAATTTTCCCCATACTGGAAGAGAAATGTTTGAAATTATATGCACTATGTATAAAGATATTCCATTCATTGTAGTCAAAATGGTAGCCGCTGTAAATGGACCAAATAATATTCCTGCTATTATCGCCACTGCTAGTGAAATAGGCATTTCAAAGGCAATAATTTTTTTTGGAGAACCGTATTTTGTATGGGTTTCTGACCAAGAATATGGAAATATCATTCTATCCCTTGCCATTGCATAACCTACTCTACTGAAAGCATTTCCCTGAGCAATTGATTCAGAAATAAAACTGTTCAGAGTTATCAGTATGAATATCACCATTCCAATCAATCCGAGATATTTTTCTACTACTATGAATCCAGGATTGCTGGTTGTTGCAAAAGAACCCATATCATTGATCCCCCAGCCTACAACAAGAGCATAAGAACTGAATGCGTAGACAACAAAGGATAAAACTACCGCTATTAATATAGCCTTTGGAATATTCTTTTTAGGCTCATGAGTTTCTTCAGAGATTGTTATCATTGAACCGAGACCTACATATCCTAATATTGCGAACACTGTAGCTAGACCAATAGCACTGAATGAATGCCCGGTTGCTGTGAATGGCAGGACAGAGTTTGCAGGTCCCACCTTTATTATAATTATTAAAGACATCAGTATTAAGAACGTTATTTCAATGATTGATCCTATTGTAGTGTAATAAAGGGATGGTTTTAGCCCTCTGTAAAGAAACACAAACATTATGGTGAATGGAATAAAGATCAATGGAAGCCATCCATACGTATATCCTGAAAGGACGGGAATCAGCGGCCATAATATACCAGCAAAGAATAACATCACGAATCCGCTCACGGCCCCCAGAAGATTGAAAAGGTATAACCATCCAGAGAAAACACCCATGCGCTTACCGAGGCCAGCCTCCACAAAAGCATAATATCCCCCTGCATGGCTTATCCGTTGAGAAAATCTATAATTCATGTACATTGCACATGCAACACCCAGTACCGCAATCATATAAGTTAATGGAACAGAGGGTCCAACTACAGCCGCTTCTACCACAAAGAAGGATGCTGCTGTTGCAGCTGGGCCAACAAATGCCATACCCTGAAATACTGCGGACCATAAACCGCCACTCCTTGCTTTCAGCTCATTGTTAAATGTTTTATCTCCCATTAACATCACCTTTTACATAGTTATCCCTGAATCTCAATTCCGCTGCTCTGGCCTTGGCCCCGAATCCCTCATAATCACTCTGTATCTTTACCCTATGTGCCAGCATATCCCTTACACCGTCGTCGGTAACCTTAGAATATGTTAAAATCTTTAAGAAGTTCCCAACGCTTAATCCACCTGAATATTTAGCAGCTCCCGATGTTGGAAGGGTATGATTGGGCCCTAAAAGCTTATCACTGAACACCGCAGGTACACCATGGTCTAAAAATACAGAACCGTAATTTATCAAATTAGCAAATGCGAAATCTGAGTTTTCTGCATTTAAATGTAGTTCAAGGTGTTCGGCAGCATAATTGTTTGTATAGTCTACTGCCTCTTTCATAGTGTCGCATAATGCAATTATTCCATGGTTTAGCCACGATTTTTTTAAAATTTCTTTTGTTGATAGCTTATTTATGTATGCATCCATTTTGTCGTAAATGCTGTGGGCAAGCTCTGATGATATGGTTACCAGGCAGCAACGAGCTGAAGGATCATGTTCAGCCTGAGATAACAGATCTGCCATAACTTCTTCCTCTATAGCAGTTTCATCGGCAAGTACCAGTATTTCACTTGGACCGGCTAACAGATCTATTCCAACTTTTCCAAAAACTTCCTTCTTTGCCTCATTGACGTAGGCATTTCCAGGTCCTGCAATCTTATTTACAGGTTTAACTGTTTCCGTTCCATAAGCCATAGCAGCAATAGCCTGCGCACCGCCAATTGTGTAAACCTCAGTTGCCCCGGATTTTATTATCCCGTAAAGTGTAGCAGGATTTGGCCTGTTTTCACCTGGTGGTGTACAGGCAATTATCCTCTTGCAGCCTGCAACTCTGGCCGGAATTATGGTCATAGGGGGAGTTGAAAGGAGAGGGTATCTACCTCCCGGGATATAAACTCCCACATTTTCTATTGGTAATATTTTTTGGCCAAGTATCGTTTTACCATTATCGGTTACAAATTCCATATTTCTATACATTGAAAATTGAAATTTTGCAAATGACTCTATTCTCTTTATATTCGTATCTATGATTTCTTTAATTTTGTCAGGCACCTGTGATATTATCCTTTCTATTGCACTATCTTCCATCCTGAAGTCAGTAATATTAACTTTATCGAATTGGCTTTCATATTCTCGTAAAGCAATATCTCCTTCAGATTTCACCCTCTCTATTATATCACTGACTGTCTTCACCACATCTATGGTTTCATATTTCTCTACGATTTCGGATTTCAGTTCCCGTATCATACTTACACCTGATTAAATATATATTATCAGTATTATATAAACCTGTAATACTATTGCTTTGAATAAGTTATTTTTGCCAATTAATTTCTAATTACCACTATTTTTAAGAAATATATTTCAGGTATCTTTATATTTAACTATCTATTATTAATTTATGAATAAAGATGAGCC
>JAKAAK010000121.1 GCA_021797025.1 Thermoplasmata archaeon | reverse complement strand
GGTAATATTTTCACTGCTTTCCAGTATGGCATTCTGATCCGATGGATTTGTAACACGGAGGATTATCTGGGAATTGCACTGGCTGAGCACATCCGCATCGATCTTTCCGGGACGCTGGGTAATGACAACAAGGAATATACCGAATTTTCTTCCTTCCCCGGCTATCTTTTTTATCATCCTGGCGATATTGCTGTTGTTTCTAGGCGGGACAAAGTTATGGGCCTCCTCAATGAAAACAAATACCGGATATTTGAATTCCGATGAAAGCTTCACATCGTATATGGAGCTCAGAACCCTGTATGAAAAGTAATTGGCCAGAAACTGATCCATTCCGGATAAATCCATTACGGACATCTTCCCGGGACCGAGATAGTCGGTTATGCCGGTTGTATAATCCTGGAATATATCCTTGATTTTACCGAGAAATGTCAGCCTTCCCCTGATCTTCCTGTAATCCTCCTGGGGCAAGGACTCTGCTGTTTGAAGGAAATCATTAAGATCCTTTTTCCCCTTCATTTTCTTGTATATGTCATCCACGATTGAATTTAAATTAGTGTATCCTTCTTTTATGTCCATGATGCCTTTCACATCCTCCGGTGTCAAATCGCTGAACCTTATTGTGAAATTATTGATTATGCCCACATCATCGTTTGTGTAACGGCCAGTGCTCAGCGGTGTCCTGAATACACTTATACCGTCAGAGTATATCTTTCCATCTGTGCCTTTTTTCATGAAAACATAATCAGCATGTGGATCAAGAACTATGATGGACGCACCCTTCTTGAGAAGCTCCTCCATGATTACCGATGCAGTATGGCTCTTGCCCGCTCCGGTCTGTGCCAGTATGGCAAGATGCCTCCTCAATCCATTCACATTCAGCGATACCTTCACATTATTGTCGGGAAGGCTGCCTATATCCAGCGATTCCTCCTCCCTGAAGGAAAATACCTGCTGGAGTATTTCATCCCCTGCAGGGTATACTGGCATTCCTGGCTTGATTATCTCCCTTGACTGCATTAGAAAACCTTCCCTGATTTTCCCCAGTATGGTTGAAATGCATATATTCACAAAATCATTTAATCCATTAGCAGAATACCTGTCAATGCTCTGGAAATCCATGTTTTCGTTCATGAGCTCACTTTTTGACACTATTTCCTCTATTCTGCCTATTACGGTTTCACCGTGAATCTTCAGATAAACATATTCCCATTTCTTTATATTGCTATCATCCGATATGACAAACTGGAATTTTCCTGATGTATTCTCACCTATTGTATAACCTATTTTAAGCCCTGATTCTTGCACGCCTTTCACCTCTTGTTTCATAGAATGTTATTCCGAGCTTCCGCTCCAGAGCTCGCATATATATGCGCTCCATTTCCACTGACCTGAATTTTACCTTCTTATCTACATCAACGAGCCAGAGATTGTACACCTTGTAACCGGTATAACCATAAAATATTATGTTTATTATCTTTTCATCCATGCTGTATGGTTTTCCATCAAGATCTATATGGGCGAAATCCCGTGATATAACCTGAACCTTCATGGGAAGGTCTTCCGGGTCAGGGAGTATATCGGTGGATACATAATTTACATTTATGCCCTCGATGTTTTTGCGATACATGACAGGCTGCGTATAGCCCTTCTTCCTGGCAAATGACTTTATCAGATAATGGTCATTTCTGTATATTCCTGATTCCTTCTCTATTATTTTTAATGTTTCCGGGTCCTTTCTTGCAGTACTGAGGAGATATTTTTTGAAGCAGTCCGTGTAACTGCTCTTTGCCATGAATATCAGTGTTATATTTTTTTCAAATGCCTTTCTTATCATTTCCTTCAGTGTTTTTACATAGTCATACATGAAATTTTCATAACCTTCAATTGGCAGCTGATCTACCCTGTGTGAAAGCCTGCCCTTGAGGGAACCATCGATGAATATGAATTCCGGTGAATTCTCTTCCATGAATTTGAGTATTGATTTATGCTCGGAATGCTCCATGAGCAGTATTGTAAAATTTCTCTGGTCTACAGGGTCTACAGCAACTATGTCTGCGAGAAAGTCTGATGTTATGTTATTCTTATAGAGTGTATAAGCCCTTATCAGAATAATATTCTTGCCATTGTACAGCATCCTGAGGAATTCAGAACTATCTGTTGATGCCACATCTATTTTGCCGGGATCATGCGGTTCAAATTCATGATAGCTGGATTCAAATAAATTCCTGTAAAATTTATATATTTCTGAGGTTTCATCCAGTTTAAGGTCTCTCCGTATAGAATCCTTATTTTTTTCAAGATAATCCATGAACTCCGAGAAAGTATCCATTTAAAATCAATATAATTCATTCAAAAATAAATCTTTCCATGAAATAAGTACTGCATCTATGATCACATAGTAGGACGGAATCATAAAAGTTTAAAAGCTGTGATACATTATGAGATGTTGCCATTTATGTGCAGATACCAGTAAATGCAGGGGTTGTTATGCTTCAGGGTGTGAAGATTGAAAACGAAAATATGAAAGGCGTTATAGAAACCGTAAAATCGAAAATAAACACATATGAGGTCATAGCCAATCCTGCCAGCATAAAATTCCTGTTCTTTGACAGCGACAATCCGGATATAAATCAGCAGTTTGATGATCTGAGGAAAATCCTGGTTCCGGAAGGATACATTCCAGTTCTTGTACTGGATGTGGAGCATTATGTTGAGGTGGGCATAAGGCCGAAATCAACATACAGGAGCAACAGGGTAAATCTTGTAATGCTCATACTCACACTGGCATCCACAATATATGTAGGTTCCATCTATGCAAGCAGCTTTGTTTATCCCGGACCGTATGCTGAAGAATATAAACTTCTTTATGGTTTTGTGTTCTTTTCACTGCCACTGATGTTCATTCTGGGAATACATGAAACAGCGCACTATATAGTTGCAAAGAAATACAGTGTCAATGCATCACTGCCATTCTTCATACCTTTTCCATATCTTATAGGCACATTCGGTGCCTTTGTATCACTGCGTGACCCTGTTCCAACCAGAAAGGCAATGGCCGAAATAGGCGCTGCGGGCCCCATTGCAGGATTCCTTGCTGCAATACCATTGCTGTTCCTGGCACAGTACTTTGAGGGAATATTCAAACCCATAGGAAATTACATTCCCTTCGTACTGAACTATCCAGAGATATACCATCTCTTCGGCATTATAGAGCCGTCCAATGTGCCCATATTTCCCATGGTATTTGCTGTATGGGTGGGTATGTTTGCCACTGCCATGAATCTCATACCTGCAGGGCAACTGGATGGCGGGCATATAGCAAGGGGCATACTGGGTCCTAAATCGTATATAGTGGGATACATATTCATAGGATTTTTGCTATACCTTACTATAGCATATGATTATCTTGGATGGTTCTTCCTGGCATTATTTGTGATCTTCATGGGCATGGTACATCCACCTGCCCTGAATGATTATGAAAAGATATCCAAATTTGATATCGGAATTGCAGTATTTGCCCTTGTAATGTTTGTCCTTACTTTTACACCGCTGCCGATTAAACCCTAAAAAATTAATAACTTAAATATAATATACTTGCAACGGGCTTGTGGTCCAGTGGTTATGACGCTTCCCTCACACGGAAGAAATCGCCGGTTCAAATCCGGCCAGGCCCATTTATATTGAGGGGATACAGACTAATTTTATTATTCTGGAGAGATTGATTAATTTTATGACAGGAAAAACAATTCCTCTGTCTATATTTGTAGTGGAAGATGTATTATCATTTTAAAAAACCTCAGAAATGGTAATTCTAAAATTATTTATTATTTAGGCGACGTAATAAAACGAACGATATTTACTCATAGGCCAGTTATGCCTGAATCCTCAGATTTTCATAATCAAATGTATGGCATTAAATAATTTTTATAATTTCCATGGTTTAAGAATTAAAAGTTTTTAGGTATCAAAAGTATAGATATATTTTGTGTTGAACCCTGCAGGATATTTATATGATATTTTTAATTAAGACAAATTTGGGAAAAACATATGTTATAGTAGTATAATGCTTAAATCATATACACTGTTAAGAAATTTAGCGTAAATTTTAAATATATACAACTATTACTCATTAGATGATAAATAGGAATAAGAAAGGAATTATAGTTTTGATGGCTCTTTTTGTCGCCGTCTTGATGATAGGTATTCCGGTTTCGGCAGCTGCTACACCATCGACACCGTCCTATCTTGCAAGCGGAAATTCAATGAATTATGTTTACACATGTACCGGGTATACTTATTACCATAATTATTCTAAAGACGCTGGTATGCCGGAGACTACCACAAATAATGTCACTGCATCTCCGGTGACGACTTATTACAACGTTACTGTGGATACAGCTAACAGCACAGCTGTGAACATAACATTGCCCATAATTTTTAATGGCCCTGGAATGACTACTGTTACTAATGCCTCAATAGATAAATATGCAAAGTATGCCATTCCTAGAATGGTAAAAAACACATCTAAAAACATTACCATAAATGATATGGGAACTGATGGCTATTATATCCCAGGTGGGCAAAATTCATACAATATGACTCTTAATTACACAAAGGCCCCATATATGCCATACTACAAGAGCGAATTCGGTTCAGTTGAAGCAACAGATTATGTAATTTATATGACAAGTAGCACAAAAGCAACACCGAGCCTTGCGTCTTCATATGCAAACATTACGGGAAACGTATATATAAGTAAAGCAAACAATATGTTGATCGGTTACACACTTACAACAACTACCACTCATGTTACCTCGGGAACAACAGCAGCAAATGAAACATATACAATCACATCTACTACCGAGTCATATGTACTGGCCAGTACAAATGCAATACCCATACACACCGACTATACAGGCGCATATGTGGGAATCGTAGTAGCAGCTGTACTGCTGGGCGTTGTTGTTTACTACTTCTATGCAAGGAAACCCGCAACACCTAAAACTACTGAAAAGAAGGAAGCCGAAAGCAAAGAAGAAGACAACAAAACCAAATAAATTTTTTAAATATTGTCTAAATTATTTTTTTTATCCCTATATAATAGTAGAATTCCGGGCATTATCAAAATTATTGTCAGTATTAGAAAGGTCGTATTCGTTATCAATCCGAAAAGAATCATTATGGTAAATCCCACAAATGAAAATATTGATATGAACAGATAAAGTAGTTTCAGATGCATTTTGGATTTATGCGTATACAGGTATATCCCTGTAAATGCATCCACACCGAACTCCATCATGAGGAATATTCCGGATATAGATAAGAGCTCTGCGAAAAATCCTTCTATTGATGGCATGAACAACATCACAGCATTTATTGATTCGGCAGCAACACCGATCATGAGAAGATTTGCATATGGGCTTTTCCTTGTCTTATTGAGATACCCGAACTGCCGTGGGAGTAGTTTCTCTCTGGACATTGCATACCAGGCCCTGCTCAGGATATACGTTGTGAGCCATAAAGAGCTTGCTGTAGATGCTATTACCGCTATATCCATTATGAATGAGTACTGTGGTATTATATATTCAGACCATGTTGCCAGCGGGTCAAGACTGACCGAAAGCAAGCTCATTGGCGTCTCAATATCCATTAATGTCATGGTTACAAGGTAAATACAGAATACTGCAATAAGGCCAATAATGCCTGTTGTTCCCGGCCACTTTTCCCTGTTGAAGGATTCTTCTGATGCATATGAGTCAATTTCCCATCCGTCCATTATTGTTGCAATTACAGGAAAGGCTATCATGAACCTGTAAGGGTCCTTAAAAAGTCTATTGAAGCCGAAAAACCAGCTATAGGATATATTATTTACTGTATCCCCTGGAAGAAAATAAATGGCAATAACAATGAATATCCCAATTATGGCAAGTTCAAGGATAAGGAATATTTCTGTCAGCCGTGCAGTAGGCTTTGCACCCAGTATAGATGCCAGAAGGGTTATACCTATCCACATGCTCCCTATAATGAATATAACAGCAGGGCTATTATATGCCGAATAATTGATAATGCCAGTATTGTAGAGAAGGGCTGCAGTGTATTCCCCTGCAGGTATTACTATAGGTGGAATGGAGAAAAAGTATGCAAGTGTAATTATCCATGCCTGCATTGTTCCATATTTCCTTGATACAATTCTGCTTCCCCAGTGGTATGAAGCTCCGGCATTGGGATATAATCTATTGAACTTCCTGAATATTATTGCAGCACCGAGCCAGACTGGAAAGGTCAGTATTATAGCCATAATGGAATAAAAGCCCAGGTAAAGTGCTATTACACCATAGGATGCCGCAATGCTGAAAGCCGGAGCAACACTGGATGTGGACAGTGCAGATAGATCTGCGAATTTATGCACATTGCTTTTCAGTGTTCCAGAGCTTTTATTCAGTTTAAAGACCATTTATTTTCACTTTAAGTAAACTTGATAAAAGTAAAGTATACTTTAATATTTAAATTTATTTGGGTTGATCTGGAATCAGCTTCATTGCCATTAAACCAACAAACCATGTGCATGTCTTAACATTTGAAAAACTTGAAAAGTTCCATATGTGCTCCGACCGGGATTTGAACCCGAGTCATCGGCTCGAAAGGCCGGAATGCTTGGCCTGACTACACCATCGGAGCATGTGAAAAGAGCAGCAAAAACATGCCCTTCAAACTGTATGCCATAATTGCATTATATTAATTAAATATTTGTTTTGTAATGGTCATTTTACGGTCTTCTCCCAGAGATATGATGTCAATGCTTTTCCCGGTTTCCTTTTCTATGAATTCCAGAAATTTCTTCATATTTGCAGGAAGCTCCTCATATCCGCCGGAAAGTATGGCATCCTGATTTTCAATACCGCCCCAGCCCGGAAATTCCACGTATTCAACTTTTAGTTTATCAAAATCCTCCAGGCGCCTGGGGAAGTAGTCTATTTCATTCCCGTCAATAGTGTATTTAGTTGCAACCTTTATGGTTTTCAGCTGACCCAGAACATCAACCTTTGTTATTGCAAGGGAATCAACATCATTCATCATGGATGTATATTTCAGAAGAGGTAGATCAAGCCATCCCACCCTTCTGGGCCTTCCGGTTGTAGTGCCATACTCACTGCCCAGATCTCTCAGGGTACTATCATTCAATATTTCAGAGGGAAATGGACCTGACCCGACCTTTGATGTGTATGCCTTGAATACACCTATTACTCGATCCACCTTCCTGAAAGAGAAACCGGAACCAGTGGACATTGCCCCTGCAAGGGTATTAGATGATGTGACAAAGGGATATATGCCGAAATCAATGTCCAGCATTCCTCCCTGTGCACCCTCGAATAAAATATTTTTACCGTTTCTGTAATCATTGTATATTATATTCTCGGTATAATCCATATATTTGAGAATTAACTTGCCGTATGAGAATAGAGACTCCACCATTTTCTTCCTTTCCTCAGGGTCTTCGTAAATGCTTCCCTTCAAAAGTTCTCTTTTCATATTGAATATAGTTTCAATCTTATCGGCTATTATTTCCTTATTTGAGAGGTCAATAAACCTTATTCCGGTCCTTGCGTATTTATCCTCGTATGTAGGGCCTATTCCCTGTGAGGTTGTGCCTATATTGAGTTTGGACCTTACTGCTTCCTCCTTCTTATCCAGGCACTTGTGCATCTTTGTTACTATATGTGCCCCTGCACTTATTTTAATTTCAATATCTTTTTTTGATTTTTTTAACAGGTCTATTTCAGATACAAGTTCTTCAGGATCAATGACCATGCCGTTTCCAAGGATAACCCCCTTACTCTGCATAGCACCTGATGGTATCAGATGAAATTTGAATTTTTCACCGTTTATCACAACTGTATGGCCTGCATTGCTGCCACCATTAAAACGAACCACATCATCATAATCCCTGCTTATAAAATCTGTAATTTTTCCCTTTCCCTCATCACCGAACTGCAAACCAAGAATAACAGAAATCATTTAAACCTATATGTTATAATAATGAAGTATAAAACTGTTTATTTTGCAAAATGAATTGGTTCTGAATTTATAAAAATAAGATTATTATTTAAAATGGTATTCAGTTGAGGTATTTCTGTACCTCATCATTGGTATATACGTGGAAAGATTCGCCTACTTTTATGGATGCCACTTCAGGCTCCTTCATGGATTCCGAATCTGCCACAGCTGATTTCAATGCTGCAATTCCCAGTTTGATTGCATCTTCAAGTCCCATATCATCCTTGTATTCCTTTTCTATATAATCGGTTACGGCATCCTTTCCGGCACCGATGGCAACAGACTTGTATTCATTAATTGTGCCTGCCGGATCACAGTCAAAGAGCCTCGGCCCTATTGTATCTGTTCCTGCAAATATGATTGAAACTCCATAAGGCCTTACACCGCCGAACTGTGTGTACTGCTGCATCTGGTCTGCAACCTTCTTTACGAGGTTTTCTATATTTGTAAGTGAACCATATGTTACCTTTTCCTGCTGGGCACCGACCCTTGCGAAATCTATAAGCACCCTAGCGTCAGCAACCAAGCCAGATGTTACCGTAGCAACGTTGTCATCAACGAGCTGGATTTTTTCCATTGAATTCTTTTCAACAAGCCTGCTTCTTACCTTTTTCTCTGATAAAAGCAATACGCCATCCTTGAATTTAATACCCAGGGCTGTGGACCCTTTCTTAACCGCTTCTCTTGCATACTCAACCTGAAATAATCTCCCATCTGGGGAAAATACTGTTATTGCTCTATCATAAGCCATTTGACCCTGTTGCATTTATTCACCTCTTCCTTAATTATAACATAAGATTATAATCTTTTCTTTAAATGCATATGTACATTTCATTATAAATTTTTCCCTTACGGGCTTAAAGAAAAAAACATTAAATATGCGGTGAATAAAACAATTAAGTGCATAATAAATATAATACCCACTTTATTATTTATCATACATGGCCATATTCAGATCAGTATTTGATAATTTTCTGCATTTAAGGAGAAATGGCTATTTTCTTGATGCGGCGGAAGAATTCAGGCGGTACGGTGGTACATCCATGAACATAGTTAATTTTCCTGACTAT
>JAKAAK010000120.1 GCA_021797025.1 Thermoplasmata archaeon | reverse complement strand
TCTTATACTATGGCAGAAAATTACGTATATAAAAAAGATGATGAGGCAGACGATTATAATGAGAGGGGAATATCATATTTCAATGTAATGCAGTACTCTGACGCAGTTAAGGAATTCACCAAGGCGATTAATCTGATAAAGACGGACCCGGATTATTACATTAATCGCGCATTAGCTTATTATTCTTTGAGAATGTATAATGATGCGATAAGGGACTGTCAGAAGGCTATAGAATTCAGTAGTGACAGGGGGGATTACCACAACACACTGGGGTCAATATATGATGATATGAATAAACTCGAGGACGCAATGCATGAATTTGATGCCGCAATAAAAATAGAGGATGACGTACCCGATTATTATTACAACAGGGGCAATGTTTACTGGAAAATGGGAGAGCATGATCTGGCACTGGAGGATTACAATATGGCTGTTTATTTAAACTCTACAGACCCGGTCTTTCTTTACAAGAGATCGCAGATTTTTACTCAGTTAAAAAGATATGAGGACGCACTAGGAGATATAGAGGACTGCCTGAGGCTAGCCAGAAATCCGCAGTATTACATTGATGAAGCACATATCTACCTTTTAATGGGCAAAAAGGATAAGGCCCTTGATGTGCTGAACGGTGCTCTGATAGCCTCACCAGGGGATTTATCATTGAAGTCACTGAAATCAGAACTAGAGAACCAAAAATAATATTTTAAATATATCCAAAAGATTACAAGGTACCGATTAAATTTAATAGTTATTTTTGATATTACGTTATGAAAGTTATAGAGTTTTCAAGACCTGGAATAGATAACGTAAGAGTAGTAGAGAGAAATCTAGAGGGTACCGGAATAAAAATTCGGGTTATCAAGGCAGGGCTCAATCCACTGGATTATAATATTATTGATGGCAAAGTTGTTTATAATGTATATCCCATGCCACATATACCCGGTTCAGAGGTAATGGGCATAGCCATGGAGGATGGAAAGACAATAAAGAAAGGAGATCGTGTTATAGTATACAATAGAATTTTTGATAATTGTTGCGAGATGTGCTATTCCGGAAACGAACATCTCTGTTATAACGGTGGCATATGGGGTGTGGTTTCTAACGGCGGATACTCCGAATATATAAGAATAGGAGAACAGAATCTCTTCAAAGTTCCAGAAGGCATGGATGATAACACCGCAGTTAGTGTCGGAATAGGTGCATTAACATCATACAGGGCATTGAAGATGGCAGGTCCACTTGTGAATGAAAAAATACTTGTGTATGGCGCAGGGAACACTGGTATATTTACAGTTCAGATAGCCAAGTACATGGGACTCGATGTTTATGTATATTCCAGAAATAAGAGCCTTGAATCACCAGTGATAAAGGTACTTGATGTGGTACCTGAAGATTTCCATGCCGATATAATAATAAATCCCCTAGGCGGGAAACTCTTCAGCGATTCGATGAAACATCTAAAAAGAAAGGGCAGAATTATAACGTACGGTGTTCTAACCGGTAAAATTGCGGATATGGATATAGCAAATATATATACCAACGAATTGAGGATTATGGGGTCTACAGGAGGAACCAGAAAGGATTTATCAGAACTCCTTGCTCTTATGGAGCACAAGCACTTTGATCTTCCCGTTTACAAAGAATTCAGCCTGTGGGATATAAAAGAAGCACTTCATGCCTTCAGGGATAGAATAAACGGGAGAATAATCCTTGACCTATAGGGATTTTAATTTTTTTATGCTGTTTTCAATGTTGTTACCGAAAATATATGAGGCAGATACCAGTATATCTGCACCGGCTTCTCTTGCCAGTTTACCAGTTTCTGCATTGATTCCCCCGTCTATCTCTATTTTTGTGTTGTAATAGTTTTCATCTATGAATTTTCTTAATTCTCTGACCTTTTCCAGAGATTTATCAATAAATTTCTGGCCAGAAAATCCTGGATATACAGACATAACAAGAACAATTTCCGACGTGGATACAAATTTATAGACCTTTTTTACATCTGTATCTGGATTTATAACTATGCCGTAGCGTATGTTTTCATCCTCCAGCTTCCTGAGGAAATTACTAACTTCAATAGGTGTTTCATAATGAACAAGAAGTACGTTTCCGCCAGCTTCAATAAATGATTTATAATACTTATCCGGGCGTTCAATCATAAGATGGCAATCAAGCCTCAGATCAGTTGCCCGTCTTACTGCGGAAACAAGATCAGGTCCCATGGTTATATTATTAACAAAATGGCCGTCCATAACGTCTAAATGGAATGATTCTGCACCCGCTACCTGACACTGTTTTATCTGATTTCCAAGTTCCAGGAGATTACTTGATATGATTGATGGAGATATTTCTATATTTTTCACTGTATGAAATCCGGAACATGCATTTATTTTTTTTTATAAAATTTTTTAAGCATAAGATGAAAACCTTTGTGATGTATAATGGTAAAATAAATAAATGATAATTATCTTGTATAATTTTATTTTATTATGACTTCTGAGGATAGATCGGTGAACGTGAATATGCAATTCAATATTCTCCAGATGAATTAAAGTTAACATAGAAAACCCAATAGGAATAATAATCTTTTGCTCGTAAGTATTAAAAAGCCGTTATGAATTTGCAACAGTGAATGATGACGTTAAAAAGATAAGAAGTACGGAAACTCGATATTTATTTAAGTTGCTACCAGTCTTCCTCAAATTCAGCTCTGATAGAAAAAAATCAAGGCGTCAGGAGGAATATGATTATAGAATTGAGAAGCATGGTAGAACAGCAGTAAATACATTCATCCAACTGGGCCCAACATTTATCAAACTTGGGCAGGTGCTTTCTGCCCGTCCTGATTTATTGCCGAAGGAATATTTAAAGGCATTCTCTGATCTTCAGGACAGAGTACCACCGGATAATTTTGCCTATGCACGCAGACTAATAGAAGAAAATGTTGGGAATCTCGATAAGGTTTTTGATGAATTCGATGAGGATGCCATATCAGGTGCATCCCTGGGACAGGTTTACAGAGCAAGATACAGGGGAATAGATGCCGCTGTAAAGGTAAACAGGCACGATATAGATAGAATACTCAAAAGGGATCTAATTATTATAAAAAAACTGCTTAATCTATTCAGGAGATTCATAGATAATTTTCTGTATATAAGCATCTCAAATGTGATCTCTGATTTTTCTGCTAGAATTTACGATGAAACTAATTATCTCATCGAGGCTGAGAATATAAGGAGAATAAGGGCCAACATAAAGAAATACGATATAATTATACCCGATGTTTTGTTTGCTTCAAAGCAGGTTTTAATACTTACATATATTGAAGGAATAAAAGTTACAGATGTTAAACAACTTGGTGAAAATGGAGTAAATCTTCCAAAGCTTGCCCATGATCTGGATATAACCTTTATACGCATGCTTTTGCGAAACGATATATTCCATGCAGACCCACATCCCGGGAACATATCTATTTCGAAGGACGGCAGGATTATACTTTATGATTTTGGGATGGTGGGGAAACTGGATGATGAAACTAGGTTTAAACTTTTAAAGCTTTATGATGGATTGATCAACAAGGACCCTGATACCATAATGGATTCTCTGATTCAATTAAATGCACTTTCACCGGCTGCAAACAGGGGGATAGTGAGAAAGGGAATAGAACTTTCTATAGCCAATCTCTCTGGAACAAATGTGAATGAAATGGACATTAGGGAACTGCTCGCTATTGCAAATAATGTAATCTTCGAGTTTCCATTCCACCTTCCACGGGAGCTGGTACTTTATATGAGAATGTCATCCCTTCTTGAGGGTATCTGCAAAACACTTGATCCAAATTTCAAATTTGTTATTGTGCTGAGAGATATTCTTTACAATGAGGGAATGCTTCAGGAGCTTTACATGAAGGAATTAAATGAATTTGCACAGAAAGCTGTAATATCTCTGGAAAAAGGGCTTGATGTTCTTCCCCTCATGAAACGGAGGCTGGAAGAACAGGAAATGCCGGCTCAGGAATCTAAGAAACTTCCTGCAACAGTGTTCCTATCGGCACTATTTATAGCAATGGTTTTACTTTCAAGAATTCATCCACTAATTTCTTATATTATAATGGTAGTGGATGTAGTTTTATTTTTATTAATATTAAAAAATAAATAAATATTTCAGTAATCTATCACTCAATTTTTACGGTTTTTACATTCTTAACAGGTATCCTCAAAGAAAGCACACCATCAGTATACCTTGCTGTAAAATCCTGTTCCCTGTCAACTTCTAAAGGAAGTGACATTCTTTTAAAGACCTTGTCAGGTCTCTGATTTTCAAAAACTGTGCCTTCAGGTTTTATTTCTCTATCTGCCCTTATCACTATGGCATTTTTTTCAAGTGTAACCTTTATATTGTTTCTGTCAAATCCCGGAAGGTCTGCCTCAATTCCTATATATCCATTATCTTCATACATTGTAACAGCTGGATACATATAGCTCATAATTTCCCTTGCTCTGTTGTTAATATTCTTCATAAACTCATCAGAGTAATATTTTAACGGTCTGTACATATCTCAAATATAAATTATGAGTACTAAAAGTTTACGTTAATATTCATCATACACTTATTTTATGGCAATAAGGTGAAAAAATTTCAGCTATTCCTGTTTCTATAACTATTTCTATATTCTCATTACCTGTCCTTTACTTCCCTGAAGTTTTTGTTATCCCTTACCAGTATTTGTTCCGCCATTGTGTACGGATCTTCATTCAGAGGGTTATCTTCGAATTCTATCCTGTCAACATAATCAGAATATTTATTGTAAATAGCTTCCATGACCACCATTTTAAGTTTTTTATAATATTTTTCACGTGGATTTTTTGGCCTTATTTCAAGTATACTTTTTACCAGTTTATCATAGTTTTCCCCTGTAAGCGAATTGACTCCAATAACCGGAGTTTCCAGTTTATTGCTCATGTTAAGCGATTCCCTTATATCCTTGATTGCGAGATATGAACCCTCCCGATCGATTTTGTTAATTACAAATATATCCCCTATTTCCATTATACCTGACTTTATTGCCTGTATTTCATCTCCCAGGCCCGGTGCAAGAAATACACATGTTATATCTGCTATGTTCATAATATCCACATCTGCCTGTCCTGAGCCGACAGTTTCCAGTATTATGAAATCATTGCCCGCGGCTTCCAGTACTTTTATAATGTCCCATGTGTATTCAGATAAACCCCCGTTGTAGAGCCTGTTGGATGTGCTTCTCATATATATTCCTTTTTTGCTCAGGGCAGCTTGCATTCGTATCCTGTTGCCCATAATAGCACCTCCAGAAAATGGGCTTGCAGGGTCTATAGCAAGCACCGCAACCCTTCCATGTGCAGCCAGCAAAGGCGCCAGATTACCGATGGAAGTGCTCTTCCCTACTCCGGGAGGACCGGTAATCCCGATGACCTTCGCGTTGCCGTATCTGTATATTTTGCTTATTATATCCTTCCTCATATTATAGCCTGAGTTTTCTATGAGGGATATGGATCTGGCAATTGCCCTATAGTCTCCATTCAATATACCCTTTACCAGTACTTCAGTATTCATTTTCCCTCAGTTTCCTTACTTCTCTTGCTCTAACTTTAATATGATCTATTATTACGCTCAGTGGAGTTCCGGGGCCGAAGTTGCCTGTTATTCCCATTTTTTCAAGTGCTGGCTTATCCTCGTCAGGTATAATTCCACCTCCGACCACAGCAATATCATTTACACCACGTTTTTTTAGTATTTCCACGACATTTCTGAATGCAGTCATATGTGCTCCATTTAAAAGGCTAAGGGCTATTACGTCCACGTCCTCATTGATGGCAGTATCGACCACCTCCTCCGGGGTCGGTAACAGTCCGGCATAAATAACATCCATGCCTGCATCCCTGAATGCCTTTGCCAGGACAAAAATACCACGATCATGTCCATCAATTGCAGGTTTGGCCAGCAGAACCTTTACAGGAGCTTCAGTATATTTTTGGCTCTTTCCATTCACCAAATATCTCCCTCCCTACATTTGATATTTCTTCCAGTGTGCAGTAGTTTCTTACACATTCCATTATATATGGCATGAGATTTATGCTGTCATCCTCCATTGCCTTATGCAGGTTCTCAAGGGATCTGGAAACCTTCGATTCATCCCTTTTCTTCCTGATATCCTCCAAGCTCCTGATCTGTCCTTTCTCTGCCACATCACTGATTTTCAAAGTGTTTATGGGCTTTTCATCCTCATCCACATACTTATTTACTCCAACTATTACGTCGTCTCCTTTTTCTATTTTCAGCTGTTTTTTATAGGATGTGTCAGCTATTTCCTTCTGTAAATATCCTGACTTTACAGCATTGAGAATTCCCCCCATTTTTTCAATTTCCGAAAAATACTTGTATGCTTCTATTTCCATTTCACATGTAAGCCTTTCAAGATAATAGGAACCACCCAGAGGGTCAATAACATCGGTTATTCCAGTTTCCTCTGCAATTATCTGCTGCGTCCTAAGTGCAACTTTAACAGCATCATCTGTTGGGAGTGCCCATGCCTCATCGTAGGAGTTGGTATGCAGACTCTGAGTTCCTCCCAGTACAGCTGCCATTGCCTCTATTGTTGTTCTAACTATATTGTTCAAAGGCTGCTGCCATGTAAGGGTGTATCCAGATGTCTGTGTATGGAATTTTAATGCCATACTCTTTGGGTTCTTTGCATGGTATTTCTCTTTCAGTACCGTTGCCCATATGCGTCTTGCTGCTCTAAATTTGGCAATTTCCTCGAAGAAATTGATAGAAGAATTAAAGAAAAATGAGGTTCTGGGTGCGAAATCATCAACATTCAACCCCGCATCTATGCCCATTTCAATATAATAGAAACCGTCTGCTAGTGTGAATGCCAGTTCCTGAACTGCACTCGATCCCGCTTCCCTTATATGATATCCGGAAACGCTTATATAATTCCATTTAGGAACATGTTCTGTTGAATATACAAGCATATCCCTGATGAGTCTTAGATGGGCTTCTGGTGGATACATCCACTCTTTCTGGGCTATGTACTCCTTCAATATATCTGCCTGTACTGTTCCCGAAATTTTTTCAAGTGGAATCCCTTTTTTCTCTGCAAGAACGAAATACATAGCTGTCAATATAGCAGCAGGGGCATTTATTGTCATGGATGTACTTACCTTCGAAAGGTCTATGCCATCAAATATTCTTTCCATGTCATGTAATGATGAAACATTCACCCCGCATTTTCCAACCTCACCCTCGGCTCTTTTGCTGTCACAGTCATAACCGTAAAGTGTGGGCATATCGAATGCTATACTGAGCCCGGTTTCTCCATTTTCTATTAAATATTTGAGCCTCCTGTTGGTATCATCCGGTGTTCCGAAACCTGAAAACATACGCATAGTCCAGTTTCTTCCCCTGTACATATTTGGATATATCCCCCGGGTAAACGGATACTCTCCTGGATTACCGATTCTGGTCTGAGCATTTTTGGGAAGGTCTCCGGCTGTATAAACTTCTTTTACAGGCATGGATGATGAATTTTCTCTTCTCTTATCCTTATAGCCCGTCTTATTATTCCATGGATTTAAAACATTTTTTTTCCATTCCTCATAATTTTTATCTTCACTGAATGATTGCATTATTTCCTTTACTTTCATATCCCAGAAATTATCCATATTATCTTAATAGCTAAAAGCATTAATATTTTTCTTATAAGGATATATGAGCATTAAGGTTGCTTATTCAGGGATTGACAATTTCCTGGCATTACATCCACCTTATTTGTAAGATATCCATTTAAACCTGCACTACATATTTTTTCAGCTTCATGAGGACTGTCAATAGTCCAAGGCAGGACATAATAGCCGGCTTTATGAATCTCGATGAACTTGTAAATATAATCATCTTTGAATTCAGGTAAATATAAAGAGATACCCATTGATTTCAGGTCACTGCAGTCTATTTTTCCTATATATATTTCTGAGTGACTGTCATAATCCAGGCCTAGCATAATAGTTTTGTTCAATTCCCTTGTTCTTCTTATTGCATACGGGTCAAAAGATATAATGCAAACATGGTCTTCCATACCTGTTTCTTTTATCGCATTTAAGGTATACATTGGTAATTCATTTCTGATAATATACCCATCATCATGCACGGTTTTTAATTCCACAAGAAAATACTTGTCCCTGTATGTGGTTAGCAGGTTCTTCAATCTGGGGATTTTTTGATTTCCTATGTTAACATCTTGGATTTCTCTTGAGTTCATATTTTCTATGTCCCGATCCAGGGAAGCAAGTCTATCAAGGTTGAAGTCGTGTATTACGAAAACCTCATTATCATTGCTAAGGTGAACATCAAGTTCAACCATACTGGTAAATTTAAAAGCATTTCTGAATGATTCCATGGTGTTTTCTATATATTTGGACGGTAATCCTCTATGCCCTATTGCAGTGAAATTGGATTTTATATAATCGTATATATCCATCGCCAGTAATTTATTTCAATATTATAAAAATATTGCTTACACGATAATACTACGAGTTTTCCGGTTTCGTCGATCAAAAAATTCTCGCTTCAGATGGGGATATTTGTGAAAAAGATAAATGTAAATAAAAATACTGGTTAAAAATCAAATTTCTTAATAATTTTTTCATCATAATAACTTGCATATGTGTATTTTCTCAGTAACGGATAATAATTAAGATTGAATTTCCTGAGTATTTCCCTAACTTCCTTCGATGAATAGGTAACATCAAATTCCTCTTCAATATATTTCTGGATTTCACGAACTGTGCAGACTTTTTTTTCTTCTATACAGTTCTTGAGTATGCACATCTGGTTCTCATGTAATTTGGAAGGTCTACCCATGTATGTTCTAATTATTACATTCTTCTCCATATCCTCTGCAACCGAATTTACAGTCTCTAATTTACCCTGTACCATACTTTCACCCTACAAATAGTATATACATTTAACTTATAAATACGTTATTATTTTTGTTGAATATATCAAAAAAAAACGAAAATTAATATATTTTGTTATATTTCATAATTTATGCAAATGAATTCAAAATTTATACATTGACTTAACATTTACAGTATATTTAGGTCGAAAACCATCAAATTTACTACAAAGAATGAAATTAAAATTACAACATCGTATCCATGAAAGTATTTT
>JAKAAK010000119.1 GCA_021797025.1 Thermoplasmata archaeon | reverse complement strand
ATTTTATCAACGAGAAATCCAGTAAATAATGAAACACTGGAAGACCCAATAAACAGGATGCTTGTGATAAGTCCCACCTGTGTTGCCGTCAGGAGATAATAGTTTTTGATGAAAGGTGCTAGGGGTGCATATGCGGAATCTATGAAATTGCCGAGGGCTATTATAAACATGCTCTGAAACACTACAGGCAGGTGATTGCCCACAGTTTTTTTCATATTCTCACCCATTGCAAGCTTATGCGCTTTAAATATTAAATATCTATTTTCTTCCGGTATTTACGGCAGGAATAGCTCAAATGATATTCTATTTATTGCATAAAATATCCAGCGCAAACATATAATAAATAAAAGCCAGATAGGGTGATCTGTACGGATTGAAGTACTGATGAACACTGAAATCTTCGGGGTTTCCCATGGACATATAATATATCAAGTCGGATGTCTGCATATACCTCCATATTTTCCTTTTATCAAAATTATTGCAGGATTTCAGCCTATCGAAAGCTTCCTGTTGCATAGAATTTCCAAGCCATGCAGATAAATCCCTACCGGCATCTGCCCATGAAGTGGTTTTATCTATGCTCACTGTTCCCATGGACCTGTGATGCGCAGATATTTCTCTGATATTCATGGTTTTCAATCCGTATTCTTCTATGTAACCTGGAAGATATTTGATGAACTCAAATATTCCACTTTCCTTTTTCTGATGCTCGCCGAAGGTCTCATAATCCATGAACAGGTTCATTATATCCCCGGGGCTTTCCTTTGCCCATTTTATAAACTTCTCAGCTGTTAATGGGTATCCAGACCACTGATCATTGGAAAACCTGAAAGATATATTATCACTCATTGCATAGTTTCTCAAATATAAGTTTATACCTGATGGAGCGAGATATCTATAATCCGGATTATAATTTTTGATAATATTATCCGTCCCCTCTGCAATGATATTTTTGAATCCCAGATCCCTCGCAATCTCGGCTATTCTGTTGTTATATATGAGCTCTGTATTCCTGAATGATTCAGGAACATAGTTAAAGGTATCCCTGATAAGCTTTCTCTGATCATTTACCTGCTCTATGAATTCATCCTCGTTCCATACAGATGCAAGTGAGTGAAAATAGGTTTCACCCATCAGTTCGCATAACCCTGACCTGACATAGTCATCAATAACATCAATGGTTTTCGGGTTATATTTCAATGCCTGCTCTATGAATGTGCCTGATAGGGAAAAGGTTGAATGTATACCACTTTCCATGAATGTTTTTGTGGCCGGTATGTATGCGTCTTCAGATATCCTCCTGAATATTTCCATATTCTTTTCCTCCCAGAAAATATCCTCCGGGCTTATTTTATCCTGCATTCTCAGGGGACGGATCCTGAATGGCTGGTGCAATTCAAAATAAAAAATTATATCCTCCATACTGATCTGTACACCTCCAGTGTTTTCATGGCTGATTTTTCCCATGTAAATGACATACCCTCATATTTTCCATAAATTGATAGAGTATCCATCAGGCTTTTATGATTCAGTATGGAAACCACGTATGATGACATCACATCTGTGTCCCAGAAATCTGCTTTCAATGCATTGTTCAATGCTTCACCAACTCCCGTTGTTCTGCTCATCACAACCGGTGTTCCCGATACCATTGATTCCAGAACAGTAATTCCGAATGGCTCCGAAACCGAAGGTATCACGAATACGGAGGACTTTTTATAATATTCAATTGCCTTCTGGAAATCCACGAATCCTGGAAAGTAAAATTTATCCTGGATATTGTAGTTATAAGCATATGCTTTCATCTCATCCAGCAGGTCACCGGTTCCTGCCATGACAAAACTTATATTGTTTTCATATTCAAGGGCCTTTCTGGCCATTTCCATGAAAAATTTCGGGCCCTTCTGGCTCGTTATCCGGCCGAAGTACAGAACCTGCCTCTCTTTGCTGAATGGGATTCCAGATGTATAGGGGAATGCCTTTACTCCGTTGTATACAGTGGTTATCTTATCAGGATTTATATGGTAATTCTTCGATACAACGTCCTTTGTGAGATTTGATACAGTAATCACGGCATCGGCTTCACTGGCCCCTTCCGCCTCAACCTTCATGATTGGTTCCTGCGGATTGAAATATGCAGACCTGTCATACTCTGTGCTGTGGAATGTTACCACCAGCGGAATCTTATATCGTTTTTTGATTTCAATTCCTGCCCTGAATGTTATCCAGTCATGGCAGTGTACCAGTGAAACGCCTTCCGGCCTGAAATTTTCAACAACCTTTTCATTATAATCATTGACCGCATCAATAAAGTTTGTTACATGGGAATATACATTTCCGGCTATTCCAGATTTAATTTTTACGGTTCTCACATTGAACGGGTATGGTGGAAAGGAATATCCCATATCAGGTAGGTATATGTCAACCGGAATGATCTTACCAACTATGGAAAACAAATTGTATGTATGTATTCCAAGCCCCCCAGAAAATGCCGGGGGGAGCTCCCATCCTATAACTGCAACTTTCAACTCATAACATCTCCTGAATTTTTATTTCGTTTCCGGGGCCTCAAATTTTCGTAGTAAGCCCTTATCAATTCACCGTAACTCCAGGCCTGCATCATGCATCCTTTCGGTGCTTCAGGATTCAACCCATCGAATATTTCCGGTACATACTGCATTGTGAATAGCGGGGAAAAATACCTGAACAGATTATCTGGATTTTCGCCATTGCCTACCATGGCACTTATATATGGGCCTGCCAGCCAGGGCCATATAGTTCCATTATGGTAAGCACTGTCCCTGTTATACTGGTCTCCGGAATAAACTCCTTTAAACCCCGGATCTTGTGGAGATAGGGTTCTAATTCCGTAAGGGGTCGCTAGTTCCTGTTTTGCCCGATTTAAAAAATCAGGATTATCCAGTAGTTTATACGGAAGTGAATAGGCCAACAAAAAATTCGGTCTAAAGGAAGTGTCAACTGGATCCAGGGTGTCGGCAATCATTCCACCGGCGGTATATTTTTCCACAAATTTTTTTCTGAAGGATGCCAGAATTTCAGCAACCGATTCCTCCATCTTATTCCCGGAAATTCCGGAAAAATATGAATAGAATTTCAGTGCGTTATACCACAGTGCATTTATCTCAACCGGTTTTCCCAGTCTAGGAGTAAATGATGTATTACCGGCCTTGCCATCCATCCAGGTCATCAGTGGTGATTTGATATGTACAAACTTTCCATCCACGTAAAAATCATCATTTCCGTCTATATATGCACTGATAATGCTTTTTATTTTATCATACATGCTTGAAATAAAGTTCTTATCACCGGAATAATTGTAATATTTCTGGAGGGCATATATGAACCAGAGTGATGCATCGGCGGAACGCTGGAAACCATTTATGTAAGCATTATTGGGTATAAGGCCCTTTACCATTTTTCCTGCATAGTTATTGAGTACAGCTCTGGCAAGTTCATAATTTTTCGGTATGAGCAGCAAACCCGGCATTGAAATAAAGGTATCACGGGCCCATGGTCCAAACCAGTGGAAACCTGCTATTATATCATTTTGCAATTTAAAGTTGGCAGAATTGAACATCAGGGCTTTAATTGCAGGATTCTTTTCTGTGCTATACCCTCTTTTTAACATTTTATTTTGAATTTCTTCATAATCCGGCATTTGGTTTGCTTCTGCTGTAATTTTTATATCCAGTTGTTTTTTTATGGGGACAGTTTCAATTCTACCCGGATTATAAAGGTCTTCCATACTGTTGGTGCCCCGTTCCTCTTCCACAGGGTACCTGAAATTATAATACCAGTGCTTATCTGCTATAAATGAGCCAATTTTTGAGATATGGAGTGTGAAATTCCCGCCGGTAAAATCGTATGATGTACCGGATTCATTAACAGTAAAATCCCGCTGGCCTTCCCTTATTACGCTGTGAAAATTACGGAAAGCCAGAAGCGGGTAAAATGCAATGGATTCCGGAATTTTCTCCAAAAATTCATATCGTATTACTATAGTATCTGAATCTGAATCCATCACAAGCGATTTTTTAACCGGAACTCCGTTTATATTATAATTGAATATGGGGAAAGGGCATGTTGAATATTCACTTATATATTTATATCCTGATGGGTAAATCGTGTCAGGGTAATAGTTAGTATCAAGACTGTAGGTTTTTCCGGAAAACGTGATTTCCTCAAACAGCTTGGAAAGAATTACATATCTTTCATATCTATCCGGATTGGATACTACAAGTAACCCGTGGTAAGTTCTCGTATTGGCAAATGATACTGTAGAAGAAGAATAAGAACCACGGGAATTGGCAATCAACCATTCCTGATTATAATCCATACTGGCATAACATTATTTTATTAATAAACATTGCCAGAAATCCTACTGGGAAAAAAGAATTTAAATTTAGAGGCATATTATATCACTACGGAAAGGTTTTAAACTGAATATAATTATATGGAACCATGGTAAGATACCTCCCGCTGGGAAATGGTAGAATGTTATTGACATTTGATGAAGATTACAGGATAACTGATTTTTATTATTCAAAATACGCATCTGAGAATCATTCAGGTGGCCACCCGTTTATGTTCGGTGTTTCAGTAGACAATAATTTTGTGTGGATGGATAGGAATTATTTGAAATTCATGGATTATTATGATCATACCATGGTAGGCACCGTATTTTACCCCATGTCGTCCCTGGATTTCGAAAACCATGATATTGTAGATATTTACAAAAATATATACCTCAGGCACATAAGTATTTCAAACACCGGGAATACAAGAAAAAATATTAAATTATTTTTCCATCAAAATTTCTATATTTACGGGAATGATATCGGCGATACGGCTGCACTGTATCCTGAGCTCAATGGCATTGTGCATTACAAAGAAAACAGGTATTTCCTGGCTTCCACTCTGGACCAGGATAATAAATCCATGGATCAGTATGCAACAGGCATAAAGGATACAGGTGAGCTGAAGGGTACATGGAAGGATGCGGAAGATAATGAACTTTCCATGAATCCTGTTTCTATTGGATCTGTGGACTCTGTTTTGCGGCATTCAGTGGACATTGATCCAGGTAAAAAGTTCTCTGTTTATTATTATATCATTGCGGGCGAGAGTTATAAAGAGATATTACAGATAAAAAGCAATATAGATCTGGAATACCTCAAAAAGCTTGAACGGAGAACGACCAACTACTGGGAGCTATGGTCTTCCAAGGTTACGCCTAATCTTGACCCGGATACAAATGCGCTTTTCAGGCGTTCCCTTTTTATTATCAAAAGCCATTCAAATGTGCTTGGGTCAATAGCGGCATCATCGGATAGTGATATTCTGAAAATGAGCCATGATGGTTATTATTACATGTGGCCCCGGGATGCTGCCATTGCAGCGTATTCACTGAGCATAGCAGGGCATTCCCAGACTGCAAGGCAGTTCTTTACACTGTCCACATCACTTATTTCAAACCAGGGATACATGCAACATAAATACAACATGGACGGGCATCTGGCAAGCAGCTGGCTTCCACATATAATGAAGGGCAAGGAGATATATCCCATTCAGGAGGATGAAACTGCGCTTCTTGTATGGGTACTCTGGGAATACTTCAGAAAGTACAATGATATAGGTTTCACTGCACCCTTTTATGAGGATCTGGTGATAAAAGCTGCTGAATTCATGGCAGGGTTTGTAGACGAGGATGGATTGCCCAGGGAATCGTTTGATCTCTGGGAGGAAAGGTATGGAATACATGCCTATACGGTATCAACCACATACGCTGCGTTAAAGGCAGCATCTCACTTTGCTGATGCTTTCGGAGACCAGGACCTTTCAAAAAAATATTCTGACGCTGCTACGAAGATGTACAATGCCTTTGAGCAAAAATTTTACTCGGATGAATATGGAAGATATGCAAGGGCAATAATCGATGGAAAACCAGATTTTACTGTGGATAGTGCCCTTTCTTCCATTGTAATTTTTGGCATGAAGGAGCCAAAGGATTCCAGGGTGGTCAGCACCATGGAAGCTATCATGGAAAAGCTCTGGGTCAATGGTGTCGGCGGTATAGCCAGATATGAAAAGGATAACTACATGAGGATAAAGGAAGATAGCAATGTGCCCGGAAATCCATGGATAATCACAACACTCTGGATGGCAAGATATTTCATGAAGGCGGGAGACCTGGAAAGAGGATGGTCACTGATAGAGTGGGTGAAATCGCACAGGCAGAAATCCGGGATATTCTCGGAGCAGATCAATCCCTATACCGGGCAGCCACACTCGGTATCACCACTGGTATGGAGTCATGCCGAACTAGTGATAACCCTTCTTGAATATGCGGCTTATTCCAGGAATGAGAAAACCTGAATTTATTTGTATTTAACCAGAAATATTTATTATGTTATATACGTAGGTATATTATCGAGGGTAATAATTGTATAATATCCAGTGATTCCCCATGTAGCAATGAAAACGTTTTAACCGTTAAATATTTAATTGTGATTAAGTGACATGGTTCTAAACATAATTCCTGATGAACTCTCAGAGATGATTGCGAAAGATGAATGTATAATCATTGATGTCAGGGAGCAGTTTGAATATGAAACCGGACATATTGAGGGGTCCGTCCTGGTACCCATGTATGATGTTTTTAATGATATTTCCCTGGTAAAAAAGTATGATGGAAAAAAGATAGTCCTGGTTTGCAGTTCAGGACATAGGAGTTATTATACCGGCAAATTCCTTGAAGAAAATGGAATAGAAAATATATATAACCTTTATAATGGATTATATGGATGGGAAATAGAAGAAAAGCCCCTTATCTAAATAGCATTACCATCTTTCAGCAGAGCTGATGGGACTACATCAGCTTTTTACTGGACGGCAATACTATGCCTTTTATTGCTGGGCTATGATAATATCATAACTTCATAAATTATAAATTTTTGCCTATTTTCCTATTATTATGGCGTTTATGTTTACTTTTCAAGTTATTAATAATTTTTGAGTTAAATAGAATTAATGGCTATATTATCACAATTTTCAGATATGGGTATATATATCTCTTCCTTTCTTGTTACTATAAGATATTATAATAAATAACGTGGTAAAAGCTATTGCAATGTAAAGAAATTCAAATTTTAATGGTATAATATAACGTAAGGATATAAAAAATATAAATCCGATTGCGAGGCCGATAATGATTGAAAATGATCCAATTATATTATCATCTGTTTTGCTATCCTTTAAATATAGCCATAAAATTGATCCTAGTACTGAGATTGCGAATCCAGCGGAAAGCGGTAAGGCCATTGGCAGGCTTAATCTATATAACGGTAGATAGGTCTGGTAACCGTGATTCATAAGGGAAACAATTGACGTGTGTTCCTGATCCATGATATAACCGAAGTATACTAGATAGGAAGTTATGTTTATCCCTATATGAAAAGTGCGCATGTACGCTAGTGTGGCCATCTGCAACAGTAACACACCTGAAGCCATAAAATAATAAGACAGGAGGGCCCAGAATTTTCTTGAAAATAAACCCTGAATTATAAAAAATATTACTAAAAGTATTATGAATGTAAATATTATTTTATTCGAAATGGGCATATTTGGCAGATAGAAAAAGTATTTTGAAACTGTAGCTGTATATGAATAGAATGTTTTGATATAAAGAAGTAAAACTGCTAATATGGATAAAAGGAATATTAGAACTCCATATATCTTTACCAGTTTCATTATAATAAATGTCGCCGTAAAAAGTAAAGTGAAATATATAACCGTAACACTGTATATTACATTCCGTAATGCAAATAACATTATAAAATCCGGAATGAATATTACAATAGCTGCTACGGTGAGTACTGGTCGATCCATTCTATGATGCCCCCATGTTCATACTTCTCCCATAGTTATACTCAAGGAGTATTCTCGGTAGCATATTTGTTCTGTTCACATAAGTGCACCTTATCCCCCTGTTTCTCACTGATCCCATTATTTTTGTTATCCTTTTCATTTCCTTGAATCTTATGTCTCGGGCAAGAAGATCATCGAATTCCCCCTGGGGTTCGTATTCATAGTACGATCCGTGATTTATCAGAAATACTGTTAGGTTGTTATGATATTTTATGCTTTCCGCTTCAGTAACTGAGGCGGTTATAAGGAACAATAAAGCATTTTTTTTCTGTTTTTTTTCCAGGTATTTTATCGCTTCCGCTGCACTGAATGTTCCAGATGGTATTATATTAGAAACTTCAACTTCAAGCCTTTCTATACTTTTTCCGCTTTTGTCCGGTGGTATATACATATGAATAACGTCGGAATACAGTAAAAATCCTACATTATCTCTATTCTT
Organism: Thermoplasmata archaeon; assembly: GCA_021797025.1. The sequence goes on along the minus strand of JAKAAK010000119.1, from coordinate 830 downwards.
CACCATAAAATATGAAGAATTTATTATATCCAGTATTGTTCTGTCGTATATTCTGTCGGAAGACCCATAGTTCATTGATATACTGTAATCGATTATAAAAATCACAGTTATTTCACGCTCCTCTTCCATCTGTTTGACCAGCAGATTGTTGTTTACCTCATCATACTTTGACCATATTATATAACGTGGATCGTCATCAAAAGTGTAGGGTCTCACACCATATAGATTGTACCCCTGCCCTACTTTATGTGAATAATGGTTTCCAAATGTATATAGAAAACTGCTGAGAAGCTCACTCCTGCTTGCTTTGATATCTGCCATGGAAGGTGATATATGAACTTCCTGCCTGCTCAGAAAGGTTTTTTCAATAGATGAAATGTGAAAAAGGTCAGAGAGCCTTATTTTTATATTGCCAAATTCATACTTCCCAATATATCTGGGAACTATCCAGTATTCAATATCTCTATAACCTGAAGATGGAATCTGTATATTTCCACCGGTATTTCCGGATATCTCCAGTATATCGATACCCTCATCAAAAAAATGCACTGTTAATGGGAATTTATTTTTATTTGTAAAATGAAGTGTTATTTTGAATTTTCTATTTTTCCTGAAATGCAGTGTATCAGAATTCCGGCTCACAGAAATTTTGGACATGGCCCTTGCACCGGATATATTGAAATATATAACCTCGAATGCAACAGTAAAAAATAACAGGATAGTGAGTATGATATAATATTTGTAACCCAGAAGAAGGGCTTCAATAGTTCCATATGTCAGTATGGCAAGAATTGCATAGCCGGACCTTCGAATCATTGGGGAGCCTCTAC
>JAKAAK010000118.1 GCA_021797025.1 Thermoplasmata archaeon | reverse complement strand
GATTCCACATGGTCGCGGGGCCAGGCGTGGTTCCTCCTTGCACTCGCATACGGATACAGGCACACACACAATCCAGAGTACCAGAGGATTTATTTACAGGCCTTAAATTTCTATTTAAAAAATAATAATAATTCCAGCATGGTGCCTTTTTACGATTTAGATGCACCGATGGCAACCCTTCCGCCACTGGATACATCTGCACTTGCAATTTTAGCAGAGTCTTATATTATAATGCTATTCAATCAGGGGACACAGGACGAGGAACTCTTAAGAGAGATTTTTTATTCATTTACCCCTTATATTGATTCTTCTATGCAGAATTACATTTTAAATCACGGATGTTTTGACAAACCAAGAAACGTAGCAACAAATGCGGATCTAATATACAGTGACTATTACCTTTTAAGCTTTCTTCTTCATTTAAAAAATTATCTTAGTAAAGGAAAATAATAATTTAACTAAACTATAATGCCATTCTGATACTTTTGGGTCAAATTCTGGTCCAGCATCGGAATTATTATATCACATTTTTCTTCAGCAATTTTTATGGAGTTAATGGATTCTCGAAGGTCAACCCCAACACCGATAGGTATATGCCCCTCTAAATTTTTATAGGTGAAAAATGAATCTGTGAGCCCAACTTTTCCTATCTCCGTATCAACAATGACAAGCATGGAACTGAAATGATGGCCGCCAGTTCTTATTACTTTGATGGAGTTGTTTATTTTATCCTCATCCTCAAGCAAATTAACCCTTTCCCACCAGTCGGTTACCAGTGGCTTTAAAATAGAATCTGGAAAATTTATCTCCTTTTCTGGCATCACTTCAAGTGGATTTTTATTCATTATCTGTTCCCATCCGGTTTTTGAGAAATGTATGCGTGCATTTTTGAACATATCCAGATTGCCAGTTGCATAGGAAACAAGAGGGGATAAGATCACGTGATCTACTGAATCAGGGTCAAAACCCATTGCAGAAAAATACGATGCTTTGTTAAATTCCTCAAATTTTACCGCTTTTATGCCCGGGTCTGTATTTTTCCAGTGCTGTAACAGTGGCCGCATATCGACGGGCATCCCTGTATTCAATATTATTTTCTCTCCACCAGCATTGATTAATGCCACATGAAAAACAAGTTTTTCATACTTATTAAAATCCTTCATAAAGTACGCAAGTGGAGATGGCACCGTATGCTCTCCCACTTTTATCAATTTTATACTAAATATATCTACCATTTTATCACCTTCATTCATTTTGAACTATAACCTGCCTGCCAATTATAACTCCAGAAGCCATATCCATCAAACCTTTATTTGCTTCCTCAAGTTGCCGTTTAACAACATAGCTTTTAATAAATTTCCTCGCATACATGTTTATCACATCAACCATGTTCTCATATGTTCCATAATTGCTGCCCATAATTGAGTGCTGGTAGACCATTGTTGGAAATACGTCTATAGGTGCACTGCTCCCATATGCGCCAACAAGTACCAATTTACCATTTACTGTGAGCAATTTGTTTAAGAGCGGGATTGTATCAGCCGTAGAAACAAGGTCTATAGCAGCATCTACACCACTTCCATGCGTTTCTTTATCTATAAGTTCCGGAAGCTCTGCTGGCGTGATAGCTATGTCGGCTCCGAGTTTACTGGCAAATTGAAGATGTTCTGGTTTTCTTGATACCGCTATTATCCGTACATAAGGGGCTAAAGCCCTGAGAATTTGAACCGCGTATGTAGCAATTCCACCAATTCCATTAATAATCACAGTAGATGATGGTAATAGAGACGGCAAAATTTTCAAAACGGCACCCATGGACGTTGTCCCAGCGTCCACAAGGGGTGCAATATCAACGGGTTTTAGTTTACCTATATTGTAGAGCCATCTGTAACTGGGAACCATCATATACTCAGCATATCCTCCATTATAGCCTGTCTGCCCGGGTGTTGTTTGATATGGGCATAGATTTGGGAAACCATTATGGCACCATCTGCAATTTCCACATCCCCATGCAGGATAAACTGCAACGATATCTCCAATATTAAAATTTTTAACATTGGTGCCAGTGCTTATTATTTTTCCAACATTTTCGTGCCCAAGCACCATGGGTAATTTAAAACCGGGTTTCAGCTCAATCCCCCTTGAAATTCCAAGATCAGTCCCACACATCCCGGCAGCAAGAATTTTTATGACTACCTCCTCACCCACAGGTTCCTTGATTTCTATTGATTTTTTTACCAGGGGCCTGTTAAAATCTTCAAGCACCATTGCATTACAGTTCATAGTATTAAAACTCTATAGACATATTTTAATATTTGTGTATATACGTTCCATTTTCAATGATATTTGGCTTAATGCCTAACTTTATATTTAAGTAATCACCGCAATAACTATATAGTGATTAGATTGTAGTTATATTTATGTTCATAAGAGTTATATTAAATCATAAGACATGCTGGTCACAAATACTTTCCAAAAGTAGTGATATTTATGGATTTTTACTGCGGCAAAAATCCTTTGCTAATGATATAGCAGGCAATGTAGCATTTTATTCCCTGCATAAGGATACAGATTGGGAATTATTTTTTAAAAACTTAAAGCAAGAAGTTTCTGTTAAAAATTTAGAACACATTGAATCCTATAATAAATCTAAAATTTTTATTGTTAAATTCCTGAACAGTACTAAAAATTCTGTAACTTCTGTAATAGAGAAATACGATGTGCCATTTTACAGGGAAATATTTTACCGTGGGTATGAAATATGGGATATCTTCTTCTGGGACACTAATAGAGAAGAACTCCTTAAAAGTATAGAAAATGTTGCGGATATGGTTTCTTATACAGAGTTAGACAATATAAATTTTCCAAATCCATTTATCGATGAAGATGTAATTGCAAACCTGAACCTTCTTAATTATGCAATTGGAAGAGGGTATTATTCCCAGAATAAAAATATTAACCTGGGTGAAATTGCAAAAATTTTTGGCATTTCTAAATCCAATGTTTCCAGAAAATTAAGGAAAATAGAAACCAATACGATTAACTATTATATTTCAACCCATGTCCAGAATATGGAAATAGATAAATTACTGGATAATGTCAACCAGGTAAAAAGTTAATATGAGAAGGTATTTTTATTAATGGGAGTTCCATAAATTTTAAATTTATTTTATAAAATTGAACATGTTGAAAGATAACCATATATATAACAAAAAAATAATATTTTATGAAAATAACAGAAGCAAAGACATATCTAATGAATATACCTGTGAAAAGAATCAACGATTCACAGTATACAGTGACCGGGATAAACTTGCTGGTTTTAAAGATCACTACCGATACCGGCATAGAAGGGTTTGGATATAACTGGCATACATCCGAAGGATTGGGCGTTGTTAAAAAAATGTTTGATGAATACATATCATCCCGGCTTATAGGCATGGACCCGCTTATGCGCCTTGACATTAACAGGTCACTTATGTCTACCCATAACTTTGGGTGGGACCCGAGGCTCGGGTACAATGGCCTTGGCGTGTATATATCTTCGCTGGTGGATATAGCCCTGTGGGACATACTTTGCAAGGTGGAGGGCGTTCCGCTTTATAAAATACTTGGTGCGGGAAGTGACAGTGTAGAGGCTTATAATACTGACGGGGGATGGCTTTCATGGCCAAAAGAAGACCTTGTATCCAATGCAATAAAACTAAAGCAATCAGGTTATAAATCTATCAAACTCAAAGTGGGAAGCCAGAACCCCATAGATGACTATTACAGGGTAAAGGCGGTCAGAGAGGCTATAGGCAAGGACATGCGATTGATGATAGACGCCAATACAAAATGGGACCTTGAAACAGCAGTATACATGTCAAGGAAACTTCAAGAGTTTGATATATACTGGCTTGAAGAACCACTGAACCCGGATGATATATACGCCCATGCAGAACTGAAGAAAAGAACCAATATACCTATTGCACTTGGAGAATCACTGACATCTTTGTATTCATTCAGGGATTATATTGTCAACCATGCTGTAGATATTGTCCAGGTTGATGCAACGAAAGTAGGTGGCATAACAGAATGGCTCAAGGTCGCCAATCTGTCCGAGGCATTCGGATTGAATGTGTACCCACATACAAATATACAGCAACCGCTGCATGCACAGCTGGTTGCTTCAGTGCCGAATGGAAAAATGGTGGAACATGTTGATTGGCTAGCAGATGTCTGGAAATATCCAATAGCCCCTGAAAATGGGTACTTCCATCTTGGCACAATAAAAGGTGCCGGTTCTGAGGTGAAGGAAAAAGCCATTGAAAAATACGTTGTTGACCAGTAAAGAAGTCAAATGCATGATTTATCCAGCATTTAAAAATTGTTGCCATTTTTAAACCTGTCAACATAAATATTTAAGTACATTTTCTCTTTTGAAGTACTATGGCAGCCGGGGCGCTTGATGGCATTAGAGTACTGGAATGCTCGTTTCATCTTAACGGCCCATATGCAGGCAGATTGCTTGCAGAATTGGGGGCAGAAGTTATTAAAGTTGAACCACCATTTGGAGAACCTAACAGGCATAATTCAGCTACTATAAATGGTGAGTCTACATTCTTCATGAACTATAATAGTAACAAAAAGTTCATAACGTTAAATCTGAAATCTGATAAGGGCAAAGAAATTTTTCTTGACATGGTTAAAATTAGTGATGTGGTCCTTGATAACTTCAGGCCAGGTGTTATGGATAGGCTAGGTATTGGTTATGAAGCACAGAAAAGAGTTAACCCCAATATAATTTATGCCACCAGCACTGGTTTTGGTTATACAGGCCCTTATAAAAATGATGCAGCCTACGACACAACAATTCAAGCATTAACCGGTATGATGGATCTTACAGGTTTTCCTGGGGACCCACCAATAAGATCGGCCCCGGCTATTATAGATATTTCGGCAGGGGTTTTCACCGCAATGGCTATTATAACTGCACTCTTTCATAAAGAGCGAACAGGCCATGGCCAGAGAATAGATATATCAATGCTGGATGTGGGCGTTAACTATATGATCGGGCTATATAGCCAGCTGCAGGTAGGCAATGTGGAAAAGCAGGGAAATGCTATACCTGTCCTTGCACCCTATAATGTTTATAAGGCTAAAGATGGATGGGTAGTTATAGTAATCGGGGAAGATGCCAAATGGGAAGCATTTATCAAAAAAATAGGAACACCGGCTGATTTAGATGATGATCGATTAAAGCTTTTAAAGGATAGAACTGCACATTCTGATATTGTTGACAGGATAGTCTCAGACTGGAGTATAAAAAATACCATGGAATATGACGTTGCCATAGTTAAGGAATGTGGAGGTGCTGCATGCCCTGTTAAAAAGCTAGAAGACATGATTAGTGACCCGCAGGTAATAGCACGAAATATGATAGTAAACACCAAACATCCAACTATAGGTAATTTCAAGACTATCGGTTCTGCATTAAAAATGTCTGAAACACCGGGAATTATTAAATCTCCCGGCCTTCCCCTAGGGTATAATAATGATGAATTCTATGAAAATGTCATGCATTTCTCGGCGCACTTCATAAATAATTTAAAAAAGGAAAAAGTAATTTAAATTTGTTTTTTAGCAATTATGGGATGATCATATTCGCAAACAATTATGTCCTCCTGATTTACAACATTTGCATGGAAGATGATTATTTCCATGCCTTTATGTTTTGAACTGTCTCTTTTCGATTTAATGAATAGTTCTGTATGTATGGTATCTCCGATAAATGTGGGATTAGGGAATTTTACATTTTCAAATCCTAACGTCATTAGGGGGACATGTTCCCAATCAAAATAATTAGTCCTGAAAAATAAACCTTCTGAGATGCTTAATATAAGCAGGCCGTGTGCCACCCGTTTGCCTGATATGGATGTTGTCAATGCATATATTTCATTTGTATGTGCAGGGTGATAATCGCCACTTAATCCCGCGAACCTAACAATATCGGTTTCTGTTATTGTCCTGGCCGGGGTTTTGATTATATCAGTTTTCATATATACCAGAATATCCTACCTGTTTTCTATATTTAAATATTATGTGCAATATGTTTTATTATTGCAACTCAATATATTATAATTGAAAGTGAAAGTAATTGCCTGAGAATTATAACTAGCCTTACACAGGTTAGATTTGAACCAATACTGACAGACCAGATAAAGAAAGCAAGAGGAATTATAAAAAAACCATTAGATTAAGTGGTGTTAAGATGGTAATTAGTGCGGCCACTAAAAGTTGATTGTCGTGAATGATGTGATTGGTGATGCAGTCAATTTTTATTTGAATATATAACTCACATCAACAATGTATAACCTGAAAGCTATTAACATCAATTATGCAGTGAAATAAAAAACCATTATATTAAACTGGAATTCAAATAGGAGAAATTAACCATTATAGGAAAAGCAATTCAACTGAGAAGTATAGTAGTAATAGTGCACCCACATCATAGTTAGAGAAAAGCATGGTAAAATAATAACTTACAATAAATTAAAAAAAGATAGATATAAAGGTACACCATATTATTTATTTAGCTCCTGCGTTCTTCACATATAATTTATCCATATCTTCTGCAGGAATCCCTTTAGTTTCTTTCAACATAAAGACAGTCCATGCAAGAGCACCTGCGGACAATATTGAATATACAATCCATGCGCCTGTAAATCCAATTGCACTGGACATGATAGGGTATATAGTAACATTTGCGAAATCCATTATCCAGATTGCAATTGCAATTATTCCGGCAATAAATCCCCTGGATTCACTTGTGGAAGTCTCTCCCTGGAGAACCCATGCGGTCATACCTATAGAAACCGAATATACAAACGTATATATGTAAAGTAATATAAGAACAGCGATATATAATTTGAAAGACCATAAAATTGCTGCCGCTAAGCCTGAGATTATCATACCACTCCACGCTATCTCAGAAATTTTCTTTCGCCCCCAGGTATCTATATGTTTCCAACCATAAAATCCTCCAACTACGAGTGCAACACCAATTGGAAGAAGTGCGGCCATGTCATAAATTTCTGTTGTAACAGGACCAATATTACTCGGAAACAGATGTATAGTACTTAAAATTGTAGGGCCATAGATGAATGGGATATCAATACCACAGAACATGTCAAAAAACGCAAAACCAATTACAACCCCCACGGCTTTCCATATTGATCTGGGTATTTTATAATTTTTTGTTTTGGCAATCCATTCGTTTGAAGCTTCGATTATTTCACTCTCTTCAGCTGCAATACCGAATTGATTGAGTGCTTTAAGTGCCTGCTTTGTTTTTTTATGTATTATTAACCATCTTGGTGATTCTGGCATTTTATACCTGAAGAGTAATCCCACAACCGAGGGAATTACAGCCACAAAAAATATTAGTCTCCAGCCAATAGTAGTTGCGAGGCCGGGTGAAACACCATAAATTAATATACCGATTAAATAGGCTCCGAAAATGGCCATGTTAACCATCATTTGCTGAAAACCTGTTAACCTCCCCCTGTCTTTAGCTGGCGCAAATTCAGATATATAAGCAGTTGCTATAGCACTATCTGCACCGATTCCAACCCCGATGATCAATCTCCCTATAAAAAGTTCTATATAAGAAAAAGCTGAACCGGAAATCAAAGCGCCAACTATATATATAGCCATATCTGCAAGCAAAAATACTTTTCGTCCACTTCTATCAGCCAGAAAAGTAATAATCAAAGCCCCGAATGCACCACCAATAAATTCTGATGAAGCTTCCAACCCTAACAGCACAGGGATTTTGGAGGTATATGGAAAGAAAGGTATAACAAGGCCAATATTCGATTGATCATATCCAAAAAGAAATCCACCAACTGTAGCAAGTGCCACCAAACTCCAGTACAATCTCTTTAATTTAGCATCGTCAAGCCTATGCAATATTTCGTCGAGTTTATATTTATAGTTAGAACCACTATTCGATGTTTCTGCCATAAATATTTATAAGATATTTTATATTTAAAGTTTATATTAAACATGTTGCCTACTCTATACTATTTATCCTATGTACATTAAGAGTTAAAGTTCAAGCTATGTAGTATAATAACTTAATGGATTAAACCACATTGTAGGGGAAAAAGCATATTTTTAAATGGTACCGTAAAGAATGACCAATTATAGACTTTAAATGCCATAAACGAATGAAAAACGAAAATATTTGAAGTATAACCAAAACTGTAAGAAATATAAATTTAGAAATTAGAAAGTATGTAAAAAGTATCATTCATCACCATATTGAATTCTGCACTGGATGTATTTTATTACAAGCATGATTCAACAAATCCCCTTACAGAAGACATTTATTTTGTATATAATGGGTTGCTTGCATTCAGTAAATCAGTTAAAATAACGTACAGTGCCCTGTTGTTCTCCAGGAAAGTGACAGTATTCCAATGGTGAGGGGTCGTTTATAATAAATTTCATAAAAATGTAAAAGAAGCTTTTGTTGAATATATGGATGTCAAAATGTTATTTAGATACAATCAACGAAGCACTACAGAATGCACAGGCTCCAACCCACCAACTATAAAGGGCGTTGTTATTATAATAAGAGAAAATTGTTTAACGGCAAAAAAGCTGCAAGTTTTATGGTTCCGGAGAAATACCATAGAAGAAGTATATCCAAAAACAGAATTTTTCATTAAATTAATAAATGGCAGATATAAAATAATATGCTATCTACATAAAAAAAGACAATAGATTATTCTTAATTTCACTTATGTATTAGTTTAGAATAAAATCTATAATTACCCGATCCGCGCTTATTAATTCCAGACAGCTAAGGATGAGATATATCAGAATATTTCAATATGCCAGGAGTTTGCTATATTCAGGATTATTGACCTCCGAACGTATCCACAGGTTAATCAGTCCAGTATCTTATTTTACCGGAATCCTATTATAAATCATACAAGTATAGTATAAAAATAGCGGGATAAGAGTTGCCTATATAAACAAAGTAAAATAAAGGCTTTCATTAAACTAACCATATAATTCATGGTATCCAAATTTAAGTGGAGTATACCACTATGTTGCACCGATCTACGTCTGGATTTCTTAATTGCGGGTAGAATAGCTTCTATTAGTGATAAATATTTAAATGGCTATGGTATTCGTAATGATAATGATCGACATCAGCAAATATGATAAATTACTGGAAGACCTTAAGGCAATGTTGTTTTCTGAACGAAAATCCAGAAAATTGAAC
>JAKAAK010000117.1 GCA_021797025.1 Thermoplasmata archaeon | reverse complement strand
ACTTATTCGAACCTTAAAGAATACGTATACACATATATAAGGATAAACAAAAAAATAACAATGATAAAGAACCAGTTAATAAGGGATTTGGACTTACTATACCCTGGATTAACTGAAATAGTAAATACAGATTCTAAGTATTTTATGGAAATAATAAACAACACAGATCAAATCATTGAAAGTAATTATAAAATATATCAGTGATAGCAAACACAGTGAAATAAGAAATATCTTAATAAACAGCAGTACTAATAATGCAGTCAAATACGACATAGATATAAACATTGAAACACTGGAATTACTGAATAAGCAACTAATGAAAACAAAAATATCATAGAGGATGAGTATAATAGTATAGATTCTAAAATAAATACAATTCCTGGAATAGGAACTATAACAGGTTCTATAATATTATCATCAATAGGAGACATAAATAAATTTGACTCTGTTCTAAAGCTAAGGGCCTATTCAGGAATGGATCCAGTGGTTAAACAATCTGGGGATTATAATATTACATCTAATATATCTAAAAGGGGAAACCCGCTAATAAGGTATGCACTGTATTTATCAACTGTATCTGCTATAAGATTTAATCCAGTAATCAAACGATATTACACAAGGAAGAAGAATGATGGAATGAAAGGAAATAAATTAATGATTGCGTGTTCCAACAAATTACTGAATATCATATACTCCGTATTGAAAAATAATAAGGATTTTGAAGATCCTTTGGATAATATAAATTAAAAAATAATTAAAGAAAATACGTAATTTCGAATATCAATAGCGTAAGCTATGGAAAATTATGATATTTATAACTAAAAATAGTGTGTTGTATAATTAATAGGCATGTGTCATCCCCCTCATAATATTGTAATTGACTACCTTAAGAGCTAATTCCTGTACAATATACTCTATTTTCTTAGCTTTAATTACCTCTGTCATTACTCTTTTTAATCCTGAAAAATATATTTCCATGAGCCATCTTTTGCCATAGCTATTATTCTCCTTCCACTGTTCCATGGAATTCTTTTTAATATATCTTACAATCTTAGCCCTTGCAGATGAACCTCTAGATTTAGTAGAAGCATTCTTCCTGGGAGGTATTACTGCATTATGTCCAAACATATTGTAAATGTACTTTGAATCGTATCCCCTGTCACCGAATATCCTTAAAATATTATTTTTCATTTTACTCAATAGTATTCTGGCATCTTTAGAATCATGTGTATGCTCATCTGTAATTGTAAATGATAATACAGTAACATCTTTTAATGATATTATTACATGTAATTTTATCCATCCCTTCCTTTTCTTATGCCATTTATGGCCTAAATAATCTCCCCTTATTGTTATCTTATATCCTGTAGAATCTATAATGCAATCCAGCTTACTGTTAATATTGCTATTCAGACCTGGTTTGATTCTCCTTATCCTCCTGAATATTTCACTATATGATATTGATTTTATACCCGTTATAATTGCTAAGGACCTTAGCATGCCTTCAAGTGTTCTAAATGGTATATTGAATATAGATCTTAATCTTGCCAGATACATTATCAATGCATCAGGAACTTTGTATGGATGGCCTATTTTACCATTATTATTTTCCTCCAGCAGACGATCATTATCCTTTATGAATGATAGATCTGTAATGTATTCTATTCTATCTACAAGTGATTCATTATACTTTTCCCATCTCCTGTTTGAGCCAATCCAGCACCTTTTTATACTTCTATTTATTTTATTATTGATTTGTGGAGTCAAAGCAAATCACCCCTATATTTCACTATATAGGGGTTTACTTTTTAAGTTTTAAATTTATTATGGGATAATTATTAAATTAGGATGAATTATGCAACACACTAAACTAAAAAGTAAAATTAATATAGTATACTTATTGAAGAATAATAAGGATTTTGTAGATCCTTTCAATAAAATAAATTAAAAAAAGGTAATTTTGAAGTACATTAGCGTAAGCTATTGAAATTATGATATTTTAACGAAAATGTAAAATTAATATAGTACACTTTTAACAAATACAACTATACGGTCTAACAAAGAAATTAAATTATGTGATAAAACATGGGCAGAGTCTCTTGTATAAACAAATTTTATATATAAGTTTATGTTATATTTTTAATGCAGCAGCGGGAGAATTTAACAGGAAACGCATTGGCTAGTGATTCTGTTGGGACATGGGAATTAGTTTTTCAAGGGCTGGGGCAGATTACCCCTATAACCATCCTTGCTGGGTTGATAATAAGTATTGTTTCATTCTCTCTCCAAGTTGCACCACTGGTTATGGTAATATCATTTCTAGCAGTGTTTATGGCCGCGAACACAATATACCAGTTCTCGGGAATAGTTGCGCATGCCGGAGGCTACTATGCATATGTAGAATATGGCATGGGCCCACTAATGGGCAAATTCACTGGACTTCAGTATCTATTGTACCAAACTGCAAATCTCGGTTTAGAATTATTACTAGTAATGTGGGGATTTTCAAAATCCTTAAATTACGCATTTGGTACTTCTTTACCAATATGGACAGGTATCGTCTGGATCGGGAGCATGGTAGTTCTCTCCTACATTATGATGGTGAAAGGAGTAAGACCTTCTCTGAAACTTGCACTTATACTTGGTGGAATACAAGTAGCATTTGTTATAATACTCTCACTTATCATTATCCCCCTAGCACCTGACAATACTGTGTCTACTTTTGTTCCTAGTGTGGCTACAGGAGGATGGACAGGAGTTTTTCTTGGATTCATAGTTGGTGGTTATTTAGCGTTTGCAGGATATGGCTCTATAGTACCTATGGGCGAAGAAGCTAGAGCGCCAAGGAAAACCATAGGAAAAGCCATTATTGTAGTCATTATTATGGCAGGCGCCGTTTTCATTTTGGGCTCATACGCTATGGTGGTTGGATATGGTATTCCAAGTATACAGACTTTCGCTCAGCAAGTTATCCCTGGTCTCATTGTAACCAGAAGATTTGTTGGAATAGCTGGGGCAGTCACATTTATACTTATTAACACATTCTTATCCACATACGGGACAGTAGTTGGAATGGGAACCCCACTTTCGAGGGTATTTTTCGCCCTGTCAAGAGATGGATTGGTATCTACCAAGCTTTCCAAAGTCAACAACCATGGGACCCCTGTGACGGCAATAAATGTCACGTATATTGTAACAATACTGGTTGCAGTTACTATGGGTTCAATATTTTACTTAAAATACGGCTTCTATACTGGAATTTACTATGCATGGGTAATCTTTGGAACTATTGCAACACTATCTACTTTGCTCATACACATTTTGAGCAACACATCATTGTCTGTTACAAAAGCAACAAAATTAAGAAATAAACATATACTAACTTGGCTGATTATACCCACTATAACCACAATTCTTATGGCTGTTGCCTACTATTACTCGCTTCTTGGTATCACCATGCCTTTCTTAGTTGCACCAATCATATTCCTGGGGTGGATTATTATCTCTATAATTATAATATTCATAAGACGAACAAAGTTAAAATCCATAGTGTTTGATGAGGAAACTGTTTAAAATAATATCAAAGGTGTTGTTATGCTTGACCTTAAAATTTCAAACTGTAGTATATTCGGAAAAGAGGATGAAGCTGAAATTGGGATAAAAAAAGGCAAAATAGTGTTAATTGAGAAGGAAATACTCGAAAGATCCGTTCTGAATATTGACCTGAATGGGGCATTCGTGGCTCCGGGCTTCATTGACACACATACCCATCTTTTAAATCTTGGTCTTGAGAAGCTGAGAACATCGCTCTTCAATACAACAAGTAAGGAAGATGCAATTGACTTACTGAAGAAAAATATTGACTCTCGCAAGAGCACAAAAATCCTTGTAGCTTACAGATGGGATGAATCCCTATGGAAGAATGGGACTTTCCTAAATAGGTCAGATCTAGACTTTACAAGCAAGCCTATAATTGCATATAGAAGGGATGGGCACATGGTCACTCTTAATTCTTCTGCTTTGAAAACTGTTGATAAGGAAGATTCGAAGGATGGCATATTAAAAGAAAGTGAACTGAGACTGCTTACCCCAGTTGTCTATCCAGATAATAATGAAAGAGAAAAAGCACTAAAACTTGGGATGCAGGAAGCAATTAAGGTCGGAATAACTGCATTGAGAGATAATGTGGATGCTCCCACTTATTCGACATACATTAAAATCAATCAACCCATTCTTATCAAGAAAATGATCTACGATAATGAACTTTTTGGCAATTTTGGGAGATCTGTTCATGAAGACTGGGGAGTAAAAACTTTTCTAGACGGGTCAATTGGTGCCTATACCGCCGCGCATAAAGGATGGAACAAAAAGAATCTTTTAAAAAATAAGCCCGTATTTGAAAAATTCTGTAAGGATATATGGTCTAGAAATCATTCCATCGCAGTTCATGCTATAGGGGAAAACGCTGTTAGAACCGCAGTTATGGTATTCAGTAAAAATTCTGGAAGTAGGAGAAATTCTATAGAACACTTTGAAATAATAGACGACGGTATTCTTGATATGATGAACGATTCGATTATCGTATCTTCGCAACCAAATTTCTTGGAATGGGCAAAAGAAGGTGGAATGTATGAAAATAGGCTAGGCAAAGAATATCTGCAAAAAAATAATATGTATAGAGAATTCTTAGATCGTGGTATAAAGCTAGCATTTGGTTCTGATACAATGCCTATTGGACCTTTATATGGTATTCATTATGCAGTAAATAGTTCTTTCCACAACCAGAGAATTTCTGTAGAAGAAGCAATAAAGTGCTACACTGAAGGAAGCGCATACTGTTTGGGAATGGAAGGCATAAAAGGGAAATTAGATCTAGGATATGATGCAGACTTTGTTGTACTGAATAGAGATCCTACGAAAAACTTGAAAGGGGAGATCAAAGATATTAAAGTCAAAGCTACATTCATTGGTGGCAAAAAGATATATGATTCCGAGAATGTAAAATTTGACTGACCTCAATGCTTTTACATTTTTCCAGTAAGTTGATATTATCTATAGTGCTTATACTGAAAATAACCTTGAATTATAATTCCTCTTGAAAAACAAAATCTCATTTATTGCGCCGGAATATCCACCTATGGCGTTTAAGACTTTATTAAAAATATTCATAGGTTTCTTTATCATGGTATACGGTAATGATATAGAAGGGCATTAATACTCGCGTGTGTAAGCAATTCTTCAATCGCCCTTGTCTGGTACTTCACCATACCCAAATCCTTCACATATTTATGGAATTTTTCTACTGGTCATCTATAATTCCATGCTCTTATAAGGCCTTCACCATCCAGCTAATCAGATGCTAAGAATTTCGTCATTTTCTTATCCGAGCTTTAGAGGATAATAATATTTACAGTGTCTCCATTGGCAAGCCATGGCTTTATTTCCGTATATAACAGGAAACCTTTTAATATATCTGAATACTATAGAGAAATAACCTATACTAAGAATCAATAAGGATTTGACCAGATGTATAGCTAGGGGGAGTTAAACTATACTTTATTTATGTACTATTAATTCGAACTCCCCTGATTTGTCATTGCTAATGGACATTCTCTTTCCATTGGAAAGTTATAAGTGTCTGCTTAACAAATATTGGGTCACCACATTTTTGTGTCGGTAAGCAAAAAGAATAAAAGCCGAGAAATCCGTATTTATCAAGTTTCCTATTGAATAGTGAGATGTTATCCATTTTAGATGTCATGGAACTTGGGTAACCCACAAAGAAACTAGATTTTAATGCCACTCACTTCATAAGAACCAACATGGAAGTCCGATGAACCTGAATATTTAATCCCTGTATATGTATGGGTGGAGGAAATATAAATATTATCCATAGGAATAGATACGCATGAAAGAATACACGATGTGTAAATAAAGGATTAGAGGGAAAACAGGTTATAGCATGGAAAGATTAGAAATAGAAAATAAGACCTTATATCATATTTAAGAGGCAAACCACCGCATCTGATGTTACTAAATTAGTGTCCGAAAACTCTATGCCCAAAATGTCGTGATTTTCTTTATATACCCACGGTTACTTTTTAGTTGCTCATAAAAGAAAATCTTTCCCAAACTAAATAATTTAATCCGAAGACCATAATGCATTCTTTATCTGTATCCATGGAAATGAAAATCATATTTTCACATAAAGATATTTATATTAAATTCATAGAACAAAATGCGCCAGAATTACCAAAATTTAATTGAAGTGCTCTTAAGAGTAGAATTATACCTTAAAACTAAGTCATAGTCTTAAATCATGGAAATAAACCTATTTTTTACATCTGAATCCCAGAGATGAACCTTTATTTTTTTAGATATTGCATGCCAATTTTAGCCATATATTGCTGCCCAATGGCATCTGTTATACTTTCCGCTATTGCCTTTGGAAGTGGACGGATAGTATTTTCTTATGATATTGTGTTTGTCAGCAACGTACCCGTACTTAAATATTAAAATCTGGATACATACTAATTATAGGGGATAAACCAAAATAGTGCTTCAGTATCCCCTGCTCATTGTCATAATGTAATTATGGTTAAAATTATAATACAAAGAACTCGATTCTAGATATTATAATTTGTTATATATAATTCTGTTCCCTTTTTAGCTTTTCTGTCTTCACTCTTTTTAGAGCAATTTGTTCCATATTGGACAGTAAACACTGTTTTATGTATTTCATTATTTAATCCGCTATAAATATTTGTAATCGGAGGGGATTCATCATACGTTAGAAGCCATTTAAAATCAACCTTTTTTAAGAAAGAATCGAGTTCCATAGGATCAAACATTTTACCATTTCGACCATACAAGTTGCTAGATTTCACATTTTGATAGGGTGGATCTAAATAAACAAAAACGCGACTATCATCTGTTTTAAGGAGAGTTTGATATGGCCTAGATGTAATTGTAACATCTTTTAAAAGTATAGAAATATTCTTTAACTTTTCTATTGAATTAATAGTAAATCGTTTCTCATATGAGAGTTGGGAGTAACCACCATATTCTGTAAGGCCAGAATATGATATTCTATTTAAAATAAAAAATCTTACGGCCTTTTCAAATATGCTCATATTCTCCGTATTCATATGTTTATAGTTTTTATAAAGTTCCTTTCCACATTTTGAATTTTCCTTTATTTCTAGTAATGAGTCAACAAGAACTGTTGGCCGATCCCTCAAAGTTAACCAGAAAGCAATTAAATTAGTATTTATATCGTTGATCCATATTTTTTTATCCGGGTATCTTTTTTTTAAGTTTAGGAAAAATGAACCACCACCTACCATAGGTTCTCGAAATTCATCAAATGTAGATGGGATATAATTGAGTAAATACTTTATGGCCTTCGTTTTTCCTCCCGGATATCTTAGTGGTGATAAATTATAACCGTAATTTTTTATTATACTAGAACTATAATCAGAATTCATATTAATAAACACTCCTATTATAATGACTTAAAATAATATTTTGAATTTGAAATTTTACCGGCAAAAGATCAAAATCAGGATTCGCTGAATTAGCAACAACTTTAAAATTATAATTTTCTATTTTATTGAGCAGTTCGTTTAATGCTTTCCTCTGTGCAGTATCTAATTGTTTTTTATCAAATAGTTTATCTAAAAGCTCTTCAAATGCTTCCGTATTTAATTGCCCGTTAATTATCAAATCCAAATAATATTTACCACTAGACATTTTTACTACTCCTTTAATTTTCAATCTTATATCATTAAGCCTGTTAAACCTTGCAACTACTGGATCTTCACCTATAACTTTTAAGTTCCATATATTCTCAAGAGTTTTATCATCATATCCAATACTTTTCAAAAAGTCTATACTACTATCAACACATTCTCTTATATAGTTAACGTTAGAATACACCTTATCCCTACTTGATATTAAAGGTAGAGCGGTTTTCTTTGATAAACATCCCAAACCTAGTAAAGTTATTATAACTGCCTTTTCTTGTCCTTCAAGGGGTTTAGTTGTTTTTTGTATTATGTTTTCAAAAAAGTTTTTATTTAAATCCTCCATAAAATTATTAACATGTGTATTATTCGTTGATATTGAATATTCAATCATTACTACACCTTTAAACGTTAATGTAAATTCAGTGTTATCTCTAGAAATAAGCCTGTTTTCTTTTAATAAGCTTACTTCAAGAGGTTTTAGTCCTATTTTGTCAGGGTCAAAAGAATATGATTCAAATTCCTTTTTCCTGTTAATATTGCTTTTCTTTAGTAAATTGATAGAAGCTCCCTTTAGCTTAAAATTATTTTCTTTATCCATAAAAATTTTGGATAACTTATCTATGGCAGTATCTAAGTTTTTGTTGATATCCATTTTTACCACTTTATAAACTCCTTATTTCTATTTTATCATTATCACTTCTTTCAGTAAGAATTGATAATATACTATCTTTATCAGAACTGTGTTTCTTTAACGCGTCTGAGAGTGTTTTTTTATTATCTGAATCCATATCGCCAATTTCATCTATAAGTATAATTTTTTGTTTTCCATTAAATGGTTGCTCAATTTTCGCAATTAATGAATTTAAGGCACTTGTACCCCTTCCTATAAAATTAAAGGACAAATGTGTATTATCATTATCATCCAAAATATACTCTTTACTGGCAAAGTCAATATTAATTATCCTATATGACTGATGATTATGATACACGTATCCTAAAATACTAGCCATATACCTACCTATATTATCTGCCATTGTCTTATCTTCATTATTAATGTTAATCGAATTAGCATCAAGTTTGGTAAATCCATCTACAAAATTTATGTAATTGCCAATTTTTTTAAGTATCTGATCAATTATTTTCATTCTCTTATTAATTTCATCCAAATTCATTGATGTTTTAGGCTCTTCAATTGTTTCATAATTTTTTAATAATACTGATTTTAATTTATATTCTTCATCTAGTTTATCAAGTTTATTATTAATTTGCTCAATAGTATCTCCAAGATTTTTATATTCATTTTCTATAGATTCCTGCGGGATTACTATTTTCTTTTTTTCATCAGGTATACTTTCATAATTTTCCTCATAGTTAGTCAATTCACGGGATATTTTATTACATTCTTCTTCTAAATCAAGTTTGCGTTGTTTCAATTCGTCAAGATCTTCTGTTGCGGACTCATCATTATTTAAATTTGGATTCTTTTGACTATTTTTATATCCTATAAACTCAGTGGATACTTTTCCTAATAGAATGATAAACTAGATGAAGAATATA
>JAKAAK010000116.1 GCA_021797025.1 Thermoplasmata archaeon | reverse complement strand
ATATTAGAGTAAATAACAAACAATGCCCTTTGAAATTAACTGAGACCATTATATAAAAGATGTGAAAAATTTTAATGCAAAAAAAGTTTGAAGATAATAAAGGATTTTTCAGGAGATGTATTGAAATATATCCTTTGAAGAATGTTACATATAACATGTCTGACATAGATATATATACCATTAATTCTTATCAATTTATATAGGTTGGTGATTAAAGATATCGAGTTACGGTGGAAATCTAGAAATGCAAAATTTTAGTGATACTACTTTACCTACCTTGTCGGCCGATGATAACACTTCACAGCATTCTCAGGAGACAAAAAATGGAATTTCAATAATTATTCCCGCATATAATGAAAGGGATAGAATAAAAAAGTCCCTTGATAGTTATATACCTGTTATAGAGTCATTTAATATACCATATGAAATAATAGTTGTTATAGACGGAAATGATGGCACTGAAGATATCATAAAGAACTATAAAAACTTAAAATATTTTAAATCATATATTAGATTAGGCAAAGGTGGTGCCGTAAAGAAAGGCTTATCAATGGCACAATACAGATGGGTAGGATTTGTGGATGCAGATGGAAGCCTGGTTCCAGAAGACTTTAAAAAATTGTTACAACAAATACAGGATAATTCCTGTGTAATATCCTCAAGATATCTTGGAGATAGTAAATGGATAAATAAGGAGCCACTTTTTAATAGATTTGCAAGCAGAGGTTTTAATATAATCGTCAACCTCGTTCTTCATTTAAAAGTCAAAGATACACAATGTGGTGCGAAATTTTTTAAATCCGATATTATTAAGAAAATAATCCCGCATATTGAGGTATCCAATAGAACATTTGATGTGGACATTTTATACCATATCAAACGCCTGGGATATAGTATAAAGGAAATACCGGTAACGTGGAACCATAGCAAGGACTCCAGAATGCCTATTAAAGGCGCAATATTTCCCATGTTTCTCACGGTAATTGCAATAAAATTAATGAATTCAAGGATTAAAGATTACGTCCCGGAATTGCTATTCAAGATAGTTTCAAAATTTAAAGTTTATTGAAGCATTCTTTTAACGCCTGCCCTGATATCATATTCAGGTTCAAATTGCAATTCTTTCTTCGCTTTTTCTATATTTGCCATTGTAAACATCTGGTAGCTTGTAAATGGATTCTTTACATATTTTGCTTCAATATCGGAATTCATCTCTTCTTTTATTATTTTAAATATTGTATTAAAATCTGTTGATATGCCTGTGCCTATATTATAAGCTTCCCCAGCTTTGCCTTTCTCCATTGCAAGAACTGATGCCCTTGCATTGTCTTCAATGTAGATAAAATCTCTTTTCTGGTTCCCATCGCCGTATATCACAGGTGCTTTATTGGCCTTCAAATCGTTGATAAACTTATGGAAGATGCTTGAATAAGCTCCTTTGCTGTTTTCTCCAGGTCCATATGTGTTGAAGTATCTTAAATATACAGAATCAAGTTTTCTCAGGAGCGAAAATGACCTTGCTGTTAATTCGTTTGTATATTTTGTTACTGCATAAAGATTGGGATAGCTATCTGTAATCATGCTTTCACTTGTCTGCGCATCTGTATTACCATATATTGCCGATGATGATGCTAGAATTACTTTTTTAACATTATTTTTATATGCTGCTTTCAGTATATTATAGGTTCCCATAATATTGATTTCATATCCTTTGCCATCTATATCTTCAAATTCCGGCGGTGATGTTACTGCTGCAAGATTAAACACATAATCAATGTCTTTCATTGAATGTTCTAGCTTTTCATAGTCCATAATATTTCCTATTATATGCTCTATGGCACTGTCATTTTTATCTGCTATATCATATGATACAGTGTAATATTTCTTCTTATTCAGCAATTCAATAATATTCCTGCCAATAAATCCAGATCCTCCGATAACCAGTGCTTTCATTATTCAGGTATTATAACTATTAATAAATTTCTTTGCATTGTATTTGTGTGTTTGGAGGTTTCTATTAACGGGATGCGTTATATAGTTCTAAATGAACTTGAGACAGATGCAGTATACACTAATTCTTGTGCGTAAAATAACTGTGCATACTTTTGATAATACAGTTTCATTAATATAATCTTTTATTTTCTTATGGTATAGCGTGCCGCAATTATCATTATAGTTTCATAACACTTTTCTCCATAAGTTTTTATTCAGATTTTATATAACCTTTTATTGGGTAGCATAACTGAATCATTTAGCTCTGGCGTAACATTTCAGTATTCGGCAGTTGCTTCTATGTTTCTTTCATCAAGCTTATTTTATTTCTTTATAGCGCATCTGTTGCCTGTGAGTGTAGTAGGGTCAATTTCTTTATTATATGCTATAATGAATATTATGGCCGTTGTATTTGTGTTCGGGCTTTCAAAAGGTGTGCAACATTATCTTTCCTATCACCTTGCGCGGGAAAACCATAGGGCCGTAATGAAATTAATGAAACAAACTATAGCATTTGCAATAATATTGGCACTTGCGGCTTTTAGCTTTATATATTTCTCTTCAGGTGAAATAGCAATATTATTTTTCCATAGCAGCGCCTATGTACTATCGATAAAGCTTATTGGAATAGCAATAGCTGGTTCTGTGATGATTAGTGTATCAGGTTCCATGCTGCTTGGATTAAACCAGTATAAAAAATATTCACTGATTTCCATTTTCATAAATATTTTTACCTATTTCTTCCCGCTTTCAATGCTTTTCATTACTGGAAAATCTGTATACCTGATAGCCGGGCTGGCAACAATTAATATTATAAGTGCCATGCTTTTCATGATTTTTGTTTATAAGGTGTATAACAGGCTCAGCGGGTTGCAGACAAAAGCTGATAAGGAACCTTACCGCAACCTTGTTTACTATTCTATTCCATTATTTTTCGCATCAATCATGGGAACCAGTGCAACATATATTGATAGGATAGTGGTTTCATATTTTATTAATCTTTCATATCTGGGCATTTATAATTTTGCCCTGATCATAGCATCCGCCTCTTCCATTCTAGTATCACCGGTTTCAAACCTGCTTGTTCCAAAGTTTTCATCATTCTTTTCACTGGATAATAAAGAAGGTTTCAGGAATAGCATTAGAATTCTTCTGAATATCGTTTCACTTATATACATACCCGCAGCACTGGGCATAGCTGCACTGTCCAGAGTAATACTCTATGAGTTTGCAGGACCGGCATACGCTATCGCTTACCTCCCTCTTATAATTATCATGTTCGTAACATCAGTCTTTATCGGGACAACTGTTCTTTCCGCCGGCATCTCGAGTATAAGGAAGACCCGGATATTTATTTATTCATCCGGATTCGCACTGGCATCCAATATTGTCCTTTCCGTTATACTGATCCCGAGATTTAATATAATAGGTGCTGCAATAGCTTACTCTTCCATGAATGCCGTTAACTTCTCTATAGTCTATTATTACGCAAGAAAGTTTTCAATTAATAATTATGATATTTCTAGAGTAATAAAAGTATGGATTTCAGCTATAATCATGTTTGGAATTATATACACATTGCAGGGGTTATTTGCCTATTCAATGTTAAACATATTTATATATATTCTCGCAGGATTTTTAATCTACCTGGTAGAAATAAAAGCATTCCATTTGATAAGCCAGGAAGAAATGGGATTCATTGTAACTGTCATACCTGCCCGTTTTGGCACTTTAAGATACATTGCAAGATCACTTGCATACAAAGAAAATAGCAGAACCTACGACCGGCTTTTTAGATTTATAAAATAATTGCATGACAAGTTTTAAAAATAATATATAATATGCGAGTTTCCAGTGTTTAACTATTATGCATGACCATGGCATATTTATTCTATAATTTAATTTTCAATTTTGGACAAAGATGTCAATAAATTATTGAAAAACACCATGATAAAGCATCAGAAGAATAAAAAGTAGAAAGAATAGGTCTAGACAGCTAATTCTAAAAAGTTTAACCTCTCAGCACATCTATTCATTTTAACAATTGGAGTAACAAAAACGAATGACATTACAGATATAGCATATAATAATAGAATAAGCAAGTGACAGCTGTCAACGATATACCTTACTGACACTGGAGACAGAACAATCATTGTAAAGATACCGATGAAAGTCAGGTAACTTGGCGAAATCCTTTATCTGAAAACGAATCTGTTCCATAAAAATCTGCCGAGTTTGGGCTGCATATTTTTAAATATATTGTATAATAATATCGAATTAAATTAATGAAAAAATTTATGACAATTACTTACATGATACCTGTTTATGATAATTCGAAAACGCTCAACTTATATAGTATAATAATTTTTAAGTTTGTAGCCTAGTATCAGTATTTCTGGAATTGTGTTTTTTAAAATTCTTTGTGTATTTTTTCCCAAAGAGGCACCTCCTATATCTTTAAATGTATAAGGCAAATAAGCGACTTTATAGCCATGCAATGAAAATCTTATCGAAAGATCTGTATCCTCACCACCATTTATAAACGCAGTATCAAGTTTGTCAATTTCTAGTATTTTAGTTTTAATAATAGAGACTGGCTGGATATTATCAATGTCAAATAACCTATGATTTAACATTCGAGGGGCAGTTTCTATTACACTATTTTTCATTGTGTTTTTTTTAGATTTATAATCACTGCTTCTAAGAATTATATAATTTATAATATTTTGTGGGTTGTTCATATGTATATTTTTTAATAGTAATCTTGGCTGAACATTATAATTTGATAATGAGGTTTGAATGTGGTGCATATTATTTAATATAAATCTTGTTACCATTGACGATCTATATATAGTTTGATGGCTTGAAACATTGGAACCATCTCTTGATATATTAGGAATAAATATATCATAAACCTTTCGATTTTTTTCAATCCATTTTTCAATTGTGTGCATTTTATGCAAAGGGATGGTATCATCGTTCAATAACATGATAAATTCTGAATCCGAATTAATAGCTTCTTTAATTCCACTATTGACTGAAAATGCAAAGTTAAAAAATGGGCCATTGCTTTGCACAACTACGGTATTAATGTCACCCAATCTCTGCAATAATCTCTTTGTTGTATCTGATTCTAATGATTTTGTAGGTATTACTGCAGTAACATTGCTATTACTTACTTTTGATGAAATCATTTGTAAATCTGGCTTTTCTCGATTTAAAGTAAATTGGATAAATTCTTTTACAGAATGAAAGCTATTATAAAAATCCAGGAAATTAGCTTCTGAAAGATTTTGATACATGTATTCCAATGATGAATCAGTCATGCCTTTTCCTCTTTAAATTCGGTAGGATCAGCAATGCGGCTAATAACACCCCTGTGGATATTAATATAGACCATTCAATCAGTATTTCCATACTATGGGTTTTCTGTGGTTCAAACTCTAAAGTTGCATTTGAAATAGATTTTGTTATATAAAACGAATTGAAAATAATTGACTGAGATATAACAAATTCAGTTGATTTAATATTCGTGTTTTTCGAATATATATTCCATCCAGTATCAAAAGTAGATGAGTATAGTAACAATATACTGTGGTTAGAGGGAACATTAACATTAATGGTTGTTTTGGTAGGGTTAACAAAATGATACTCAGAACTGGAGATAGGTAACGGAAATGTTGTTTTCAGGTGTACAAGATAGTTAATGTAAAAATAAGATGAGTAGTTTGTGACATGGTTGTTATCGTGATAAGTTAGGAATATAGATGCTGATTTAAATATTTCTGGAGTTTGGAAAGTGTAATTCACTAGATGAAATGTATTATTGCCCGTAACTTCTGGTGATGAATATGTATTTACAACTTTCCCGGTACAGTTTTCTCCAGAATAAAATCTAATATAAATACTGCTGTCTGCCATGTTTTTTCCTGCAATTGAATAATTGAGAACGTAATTTGTACATGGAATCAGATCGATCTTGCTATATATATTACTGTATGTCATATTAGATGGAAGGGTACTACCTACATAACAGATACCATGCAGGGTATTTATAATTGACCAATTCTCAGAAAACGGACCATGTGGAATATTAAAAGTGGGTGATTTTAATGTTGCTAAATCGGGATATAATAGTGAACCATTAGATGATGTGGAAACTATTGAATTTATAGAAAAATTCTTTGGTAATATATATTCATGGAAAATTCCAGTGAAATACGGATTTTTAAATATTATGTAATTAGAAGTGTTGGACATAGAGTCAAGATATGGGTCTTTACCTAATATTGAAAACCAGTTTGTCCAATTTCCCGCTGGTAGATAGGATAAATCCCATGGAAAACCAGCAGCATAGAATCTAGCTTGACCGGTTGTGCTACCATTCCCACTTCCACTTACGTATGGTCCCTTATTAATTACAACATATTCTATTCCTAAAACAGCAAGTTCCTGTGAAAATTTTAAATACGATGAACTGTCATTATTTGCATTCAAAATATCTGACCACAAAGAAGGTGTCAATTTTGCGCAGCCTATTTCTGGAATAAACTTTTCGACTGCCTCGCTGGACAGACCACTGTATGGTAACAAGAGATATCGTCCTTCAGAAGATTGAAGATGGGAACTAAGATAACTAGATAGATTAGTTTCATAGAATGGTACCTTGTAAAGGTTAAATGAACTGTCTGAGTTAAGTAATTGAGTTGTTGCATTAGGGACATCATGTTCACGCCCATATCCTACAGAAGATGTCATAAGGATTATTATGACTAATATTATTAAAAAAAAGCGTATATATCTACTTTTTGAACGTATAAAGTTCCGGACACTCTTAAAAACCGAGGGGTGGTTATTATCCAAATAATTATTAAAAGCTTTCCATAGAAATAGCATCTGCATAAAAAACAATGAAAAAATAAGGGTAATCCCCATAAATGGTTCATATGCTGCAAGTTCTGGTACATAAGATGCAATTACAGTCTCAAAAAATTTTATAGAAAATCTAAACGAAGTCCACACAAATATTATTAATATAATAATAGTCAACATGGAAAGGTAAAGACTTTTTTCTTCATTTGAAAAATACGATTTCAACTTAGCAAAAAGATAAATAGATACACCAACCAAAAAAGTTGATAAAACAGCATATATATATGACAGTTGCCCATAGACATTATCATGGAAATCTATTATCAAATCTGTGATATTAGAAGTTCCTGCTGCTACCGAAAAAGTTTGAGATCCACGCCCCGTAAAAACAGTTAATATTATTTCAAATTCCCCTGTGGTTAATAGTATGCCGAAAATAACTAGGAATGCACCTATAAGAGCGGGCTGTATGTTGCGGAAATGTTTATAGCTATAAATTATCTTAAAAATAAATGCAACAAAAAAAATTGGAAGTATCCACATCACTATTTCGCCAGACCAAGAGGATACGTAAAAATAAAGTAAAATAAATATTGTAACCCATTTTAACACATCAGAATAATTAAATGATGATAACAATAATAAAACCAATATTACAAGTATTGGTTCAAATATATACATCGTAAGAGTGTCGTTTACACTTCCCCTATAAAATAGCCCTGCAGTTATAGGATTGAAGGCATAAAGATACGCGAAAACAAATGAATAAAAATACCCAATTTTTAATTTTATATTTGATATATAATAAATAAACAATGACCCAATAGGAAGCAAACTTAATAACCAAATTTTTTCTGTTATTCCGGGATTATGAAATATAGCTTCTAGCGAATATAATATTAATGAATAAGGAAGAACAGAGCCCTGGCTACCATAACCCCCTAATTGCCAATCAAAAATATACCCTGTAAGAGATTGTGATGGAAAAATTGAGAACACACCTAAATCGGGAAAATCAAGGCTACCTGTCGTAAAAAGTGCTTTAAAATAAAAAATAAAACTTATAATATATGTTAATAAAAGTGTGGATATGATATATTTATGATTTTTGATTCTCTTTATAGTAGTATTAAGGTTTTGGTTACGATCCATAATTGCAGTCAATATTCTCTTATTAGATTTTAACTTTTTTGTTTTATTTCCATGCATTTTATGTCCATTTATTCAAGTATTGACCGTGGTTTTTCCCTGACATTGGTAATAAGTGCAATCTTGCTTACTTTTTACGGTGAATATAAAGGTTTCTACCGGGAGTCGATTAGAGAATAGTACTAATTCTCAGCCATAGACAAATGCATAATGTGTATAAAGGAAATGAATAATAGCAGACCACAGACTTAATGGCTTATAATAAATTCCTACAAGAGAACGTTATTATTGTTTTTTTATCCATTTTTCAGTTTTTAAATCATATTTTGTTCTAACGGCAATCAAATTTTGTAATTCTTTTATGTTTACCTTTACCAAATTTTTAAACATTACTTTATCACCAACAACTCTATTTTCCTGTATTAACTTTCTTTTAATCATAATAATGGGGAAATTTTTGATTATCCAAATATATGCATTAACTTTTAGAATAAATGCCTGTTTTCCTAATTTGATTAGAGTATAATTAAGATCAAAAAACTTCAAAATGAAATAAGGTAGATAATACTTAAATACGGTTACACTGGAAAAGTTTTTGAAATACAGCATCATTTGGTTTTTTGTTGCGTGATAATATAAATTTCTAGAAATGTTGGACCCATAAGTTAAATTAACCGTAGTTAATCTACCAACATGCTTTGTTACAGCACTGTAAACGTATCCAACTTCATAACCATAAATCCAAACTCTTGCACTAAGGTCTCTTATTTCTTCTACATGTATAAAATCTAAATCATATCCTCCAATTTTATTATATACTTCTTTCCTAATTATAGGCCAAACTCCAACCGGAGCAAAAATTCTATTTATGTTTGAGAACTTATTAGAATTATGTACATGTGGACCTGCCTCAGTAATCCATCCTAAGAAAAAAGCTATTTTTGGATCACTGAAATCATATTCACTCCCGATAATATTTTCTATTCTTCCCTCGGCCAAACCAACATTTTTGTTATTATCCATAAATTTAACAAGTTCTTCAAGAGCATTGGGGTATACAACTGCATCGTTGTTAAGCATTAAAATATATTCTCCTTCCGAAGCATTCACACCAATATGGAATCCGGCTGTAAAGCCGACATTTTCTGTGTTTTTAATTATTTTTACCAGTTTCCTATCGCCTATTAGTCTTTGGCATTCCTCTAAACTCCCATCTGAGGAATTGTTATCAACAAATACTAGTTCAAAATCTGTATAAGAAGATTGAAATAGACCATGGAGACAATCGTATACAATAGGATTACC
>JAKAAK010000115.1 GCA_021797025.1 Thermoplasmata archaeon | reverse complement strand
CAAGATGGGGATGGAATGTACTCCCAACTTCGAGAAATGCAAGAGGCATAGATATCCTAGCGTATGGGAAAAACGGAGAACAACTCATTACAATTCAAACTAAAAGTTTCACGAGAATGCATGTAGCTGTGGGCCCGTTTAGGGAGAAAACTGATATCATAGCAGATTTTTATATTGCAACTTGCAATACCTATAATATCCCTATTACATATATTTTAACAAAAGATGAAACAAAATCTCTTTTAACAGAGCATAAAGAAAAGTATTGGCTTGAATACAAAGATTACCAAAAATCTGAATTCCTCGAGAGATGGGATAAAATTGGGTTTGGATTTTCTGATGATTCTGAAATTAACCAAATAATTAAAATTGATACAGAAATGAATAAGGCAAAAATCAAGATTTAAGCTTTATTATTCAGATAGATTTTTACAAATAATCAAGAAATAAATTGCTTTACAAAATTTACATTTTGTCAATCATATTAACGTATATGATATGATTTATTTATATATCCATCCATGATTCCGAAAATTTTATGGACAGAAAACTATTTAAATATATATGAATTGTCAATCATATGGTAAATATAGTTCCGGTTCCGAGATCATGGAAGATCCAATCAGCCCAGAAGAGAATTCCGGTAGAATTCTTTTCAGATGATGAGATAATTGCAATGCAGTCATGGATATTAAATAAAATCCAGGAAAACAAAAAAAGGTCAGATTACCACAAAAGGTATTTTCTGCTTTTTAAAACTCTATTATGGACCGGTGCAAGGATAGATGAGGCCCTTTACATCAGGCCAATGGACATTCATCTGGACATCAATACAATTGATTTGATTACATTGAAGAGGCGCAGGCCTGTAATAAGGACAATCCCGCTGCATCGTGATCTAAAGGATGCAGTTATGGCCTATTTTATAGAATTCCATACAGATATGAGATCCAGGGAAAGAATCTTTCCAATGAGGAGGCAGGCCGTGGATTTATATCTAAAAAGGATGCAGAGGGATCTGGGATTTAAAATACATGCACATAAATTCAGGCATACATTCGGCGTCAAGGCAATAATGAATCATGTTCCGTTGTCGGTTCTCCAGGAATGGCTTGGCCATTCAAGCATTTTCACTACAAGCATTTACACGCAGATTACCGGAATGGATACTAATCAGTTCATGGAGAATATGAGGTGAAATAAAAGAGGTATTAAAAGGAATATTACTATTAAATAGAAATGTGAGTTATTATGGGCTTTAGTGGTGAAATTATAGGGGGAATTATTGGAGCTGTTATTTCTGGTATTATAGCTATTCTTATCTCTTTGTTGAGCATAAAAGCAGAACGCAAAGAAAGATATAAAGAAAAACTTCAAGATAGAAAGGATACGTGGCTGGATACACACTATAGAGAATTATCTATTGAATTTAAGAATTTAATTAATTTTAACTCAATAAAAGTAATAAATGTAGTAGAAGATGCACCAATCTTAAAAGGATATTATCAAATATTAGAAACCAGTTTAGTTGCATATCATTTTGAATCTAGTTGTATTAAAATCAAAATAGAATTAAATAATATGAAGGAAATATACAAAAATATTGTATCCCATTTAGAGCATGGGTATCCTAATGTATATAATAAATTGGAGGAATTATGGAAAGCTGAGAATAAATACAAAGATTCCTTATTAGATGCCTTTGATGAAATATTAAAAAGAATTGTAGAATTAATGAAAAATAATTTTAATAATATTCAGCCATCGTTGGAAAATATAGGTAAAAACACTGAACTTTATAATATCAAAGTAATGTTTAAAGCATTGATATTTAGCATAATAGAAAATTCAAAACTTGATTATTATCCAGAAAATTCTGGAGCTGTGGTTTATCCAAAATTATATAATGACGATGCAATAGTTCATTTAAATAAAAAATGT
Source organism: Thermoplasmata archaeon (assembly GCA_021797025.1). Next base: position 7,408 of record JAKAAK010000115.1, on the reverse strand, counting down.
TATGAGAAATTTAAAGAAAATGTATGGGAGGTCTTAAAAAAAGAATTTGAAAACAAAATAAAATCATTAAATGATAATTGTAACAACTTATCTAAACTTGAAAGCAAATTCAGAGATACCATAAACAACATAATTGATGACTACGACTCTGGCCATATAATTGAAGGTTACTGTGATGTCTGTAATAAAATATACCATGAAAATGATATAACAAAATTAAGGCCTAAAGTATAAACTTCAATTTAGTATTATTATCCTCCTTTTCCTCTTTCTCAATTATCTTTTTAAGGACAAAATCAAAGGATAAAGGTTTAACATATTCCCTCTCCATCCTGGCCTTGATCTCTCTCCAAAGAACAAAAAAAAATTTACCACCTATTACTGTTAAATACTCTGCGGTTTTAAGTCGGATAGGATGAAGGGGAAGATTGAATAGGGTATCTCTAAAGAATTTAAAATCGATGAACAATAAACCTTAGTACTTAATATACAGGATTTAATAACCACAATATCTATTTATCTTTCTTGTCAGATTTCCCTAAATAATCTGTCGCTGGCCTGAAGTCCAAGGGATACCGTTCTTCCTGGTTTTTACCATATGCCATTTCCTTGCTTTCAGTTTCCTGACGGGACCTGACTAATAATTTTTCCCTTATATCTGGCTTTATCACCTTGCTTAGGTGTTCCATTGCCTTGTCTCTATGGTAGTTTAGCATGCTAGAAAAGTTATCTGTACATCTTCTCAGATTCTCATATGCTGTTCTGTATTTCCCCTGGCTCTGGTCTTTATTTCTAAATGTTTTGGCGATTTCCATACGGCAATCAACTAACTTCCTATTTGCATATTCAATGTTTGCTAGCTGCAAATATGCAAGTTCTGATGGTTTTTCCATATCTATAATTTCTTTACGTGAATTGGTATTGGTTTTATTATCTGGTTCTTTCTTATTCCCACCACGCTTTTTTCCGCACCCAGTACTCCAAAATGTCTGGATTACATTTTTATCCCCACCTCTAAGGTGGCTGTAACCTTTCAGTGCCGGATCTTTGCTTTCAATGTAATTGTCTAAATCTTCCCTTACACTCAACACCAGAATGTCAAACTGATCTTCGTACATTCCCAGCCAGCTGGATTGGTTTTCTCTAGGATGGGCCTTGCCGGATTTGCATTCCACAAAAAAGAAGATCTTTTTATTCCAAACTATGAAATCTGGAACGCCAGACGATATAATATCTTCTGGGATCCTCAGAATATCAAGACGTTTCGATAAATCTTTTGAGACCTCCATCTTCGGTTCCATTTTGCATAAAGTAAATCCAAGCCTGGAAAAGTAATCTACCGAGGCATCTTCTGCCTTTTTCCATTCACTTGAATTCATCTTCTTCCAATTCTCTACCGGTACAAGGAGCGTACTATAGAATATCATTATTCGTGTTATATTAATTTTATATATATTATTTGATGATAAGCTAGAAATGCAGATAGTTTTATGAGTTATAAGAACATTATTTTAACTTACTCTCAGTTTTCTTGAATATAAATTTCATATTTTAGATTCTTCAAAACTATATGAATAGAGACTCCCGCTTGCATCTATTTTAAAATATAAAGTTTTTAATTTTATATATGAAACCTCTTCTGAAAATATTGAAATAACAATTCTATATTCTTTAGAAAGGGCTAAAGAAGGTGAGGAGCTTATACGTGGGTTATCTGCAACTATCGGCGGTGAAATAACCCCACTCTCATAAAATGGAGAACCGTAAATTGAGAATATATCTTTACTAAAATAGAAAAATAACTTAACAAATTGATATTCTCTGACATATAAATTTATAACATCGTAAGTTACAGGAACAAATCGCACCGTGCCTGGAACTTTTACATGGTAATTTGGCATATCCCAAGGAAGAAATAAATCTTTTAATGGAGCAGTATGGCATTCATCATAAATCTCTATATAGACCTTACATGAGTGGGCCATAGACTTACCTACATTTTTAATTTTCAGTCTTAATTGATTGTTCCATTCTTTGTGAAAGTCAGTATCTACATTAAATTTAGGTTTGTTAATGCTCTTATTGATATTCGGGTAAAATACCGCAAATAAGGCTACACTGGCCAGAATTAATACTCCATAGATGTTTATTATTTGGGCTATTGATGCTATTGAATATTGATAAAAAATGTATATTATAATCAATAGGATTAAGGTAACTGCAACAAATGGAATTCTTTTATTCATTCTAATTTTACACCACACTGATTACAATATTTTGCCTCCTCACTATTCTCCCTTCCGCATAAATTACAGATTTTTAAGCCAATACCTTGATTTTTTATACTATTTTTTAGTAGTTCCTGGGCTTTCCTCAATAATTCTGAGACTTCCTTTCCAATAGATGTTAACCTAATTAAAATAATCCTTCTTCCTGCGACTTTAGTTTCTGATTCAATAAGTCCGGCATTAATAAGATCCTGCAAACTTCTACTCAGAGAGTCTGAAGAACTCATAATTTTCAGCAAATCAGTTTTCTTGATTTCGCCTCTTTCAAGTAAGAATAAGAGGATTTTATTCTCATGCCTTATATCTAATGGATCTACCATTTCCAGATATGGTATAAACGTTTTAAATTTAAACCCTTGTATTTTGCTTATAACATGTCTAATACATGTCTAAATGACCAATACTAATTTATATAACAAGATAATATATTTACAGCAGGTAATCATATTATGGAATCACTGGTGAATGAGTATTATAAGCCTATACTGAAATGGGCAGGCGGGAAAAGGCAGTTATTGCCGGTACTGATAAAGAATATTCCTGATAAGTTCAATACATACTATGAACCATTCATAGGTGGTGCAGCTCTGCTAATATCGCTATACTCATTAAATAAGATTGATGACTCCGTGATATCGGATACCAATAAAGATTTATACAATTTATATGAGATCATCAAGGAAAATCCAGAACAGTTGATCAATGAATTGAGAAATTTGAAATATAAGAACAACAAAGATGATTACTATAAAGCCAGGGAACTATTCAATTCCATTTCTGATTCAGTGACAAGATCTGCACTTCTAATATATCTTAACCGCCATGGCTATAATGGTTTATACAGGGTGAATTCCAGTAATAAATTCAATGTGCCCTTTGGTAAATATAACAATCCTGGAATGCCATCCTCAGGGAATATAATGGCATTATCTGAACTGTTCAAGTCATGCACTATAATGAATTCAGATTTTGAGTTAACAGTTAATAATGCAAAGAAAGGCAATTTTGTGTATTTTGATCCGCCATACATGCCATTGAGCAAGACATCCTATTTCACTGGGTATACGCATTTAGGATTCGATGAGAAGGATCAGGAGAGGCTTGCAAAAACATTCCAGAAATTATCAGATAAAGGTGTATATGTAATGGAATCAAATTCAAGCACAGATTTCATAAAGGAACTTTATAGGGATTTCAATCTATTGGAAGTGGATGCAAGGAGGAATATAAATTCAATAGGAACTAAAAGGAACTCAATCAAGGAATTAATAATAACAAACTATGGTGTTGCATAATGCCCGGAGGATCTGGCACAAGAACAGGGACAGGACAGGAGATAATGATAGAGAGCCTTTTAAAGTACAATAATTACAATTATGAGAAGCAGATATTTATTGGCAATCAGCTATTCAACAACAGATATAAGGCTGATTTTGTTATAGACAATTCAATTATAGTTAGTTTAAAATGGCAGCAGGTTCCTGGAACAGCAGAGCAGAAAGTGATTTATGAAATAGCATCCCTGATAAAAATAATAGGAGAATCTGACAAATATACTAGGACTTACCTGGTAATAGGTGGAAATGGATTTTCAGCAAATGCCAAGGAATATCTGTTCAATCAGAGGTATGCAGACATACTCAAGAACGGAGATCTTGTAAGAAGCATAAGTGTGGAGGATTTCATTGCAAGGTTGAATGATAATAATTTATAAACATCTGTCAATTTACATGTAAAATTGGTTACATGCTTTTATATACCTTATGTTTAAAGGTAAAGTAAAAAATATAGCTTAAGTCTGGGAATTAGTGTACTATAAAGTAAATTTAAATATAGATACATGTTTTCCATACATGGATAATCTTACAGAAATAGAAAAATCAGAATTTTTAAAATATTATCTTGAATACGAAAAAGAGTTAAAAACAAATCCCGATTGGATACATGACAGAGAAGAACATATAAAACAGAAAGAAATTTTGGAAAAATATCTTTCAAAAGATAAAATAGGAAAATTGACAAAGAACGAACTCATTGAATTATTAAAAACTTTATGGTCAAACAAAATGTGGAAATACTATATTGATGGTCACTTTATACAGGAAAACAATAATGATTTTGAATTAGTAAGAGATGAAATAGCAAAATTACTTTATGGAGACGGAGATATAACAAATAGGATTAATAATTTTAATAGAAAAATAAAGAATTTTGGCATAGCGAATCTGTCAGAAATGCTTAACTTTTCATTTCCGGACAAGTATCCATTATGGAATAGCCCAGCAATAAAAAATATTCGTGGAATCCCTTTCTATAATATAGATTTTCAGCATATACCAAATTCAAGTTTAAATATAAGTAACAAGGAAGGCAGCAACTATCAAAAGGTAATAGATGCTATAACAGCAATAAAGAATTACATCGAGGATACAGAGGACTTAAAACTGAACTTCATTCAAATAGATAGTATACTTTCTTATATAGCTAATAACTACAGTTCATCAAATGGCGGTATAATTCCAAATGTTGATAAAAAACAAGAATTAAAACACTCTTCATTTCCACGCAACATAATACTTCATGGTCCAGTAGGAACTGGAAAGACATATCTTGGAAGAAAACTTGCAAACTACATTGCCCAAGGTCAGATAAATAGTTTATCCGAAATAGAGACACTGCTGGAAGAAAATATTGACCCCAAAAACCCAGAACTATTTCCAATCAAAGATGATAGTGTTAGAATGGTAACTTTTCACCAGTCATATGGATATGAAGAATTTATCGGAGGAATAACAGCTGAAACCGACGGTAATTCAATACGATACCGTATGAAAGAGGGAATATTTATGGAACTGTGCAAACAGGCTAGGGAACATATGGATAGACCGTATGTCATTCTCATAGATGAAATTAACAGGGGGGATATTTCAAGAATCTTTGGCGAGCTTATTACTCTGATTGAGGATGACAAGAGGTATGTCAATGAAGATTCTCCTGGCGTTTCTCTTACTGTACCCAACTTTAAGAATAAATTTTCGGTACCTTACAACGTTTTCATTATTGGCACAATGAACGATTCAGACAGAAGTATAGCACTTCTGGATGTAGCCCTGAGGAGGAGGTTTACCTTCTTTAATGTTACACCTGACAATAAGGTGCTGGAAAGTTGGATTAAAGATGAGGATCTAAAATCGAGAGTAACCAAAGCTTTTAATAATTTGAATAAGACAATTAACCATGCAAAAAATGATGAAGACTCACAAATAGGCCATGCCTTCTTCAAAAGCCTTGAAAAGGCCGATGACCAAAGACAAGAACTGGTTTATATATTCAAGTACAAAATATTCCCCCTTCTCAGTGAGATTTTTTACAGTCAGAATGATACATTTGGGGATGTAATGCCAGATAATTTTAAAACGGAAAAATTGACTGTAGAGAACATTGAAAAGTATTTGGCCAAACTTGAAGCATTAGGGGATTCTATTGAAACCGGTAAGTAGTAATTTAAAAACACTCTATGAATACGAACAGTGCAAGGATAGCGACATAGTCTATGAACTCAATGAACTTGCATCCAGTAATGAGGAGCTATATAAATTCATGGAAATTACTAGCACTTATGTAAAATTTAGGCACTATACAGGCTTTATCCCAACAAAGAATTACCGGATTCAAGTGCTTCCAAAGATCAGCAAGCTGGATATGGATGAAAAGAATAGCAGGGACAATCTTATTGGAATCCTTCTCTACATTTTCTCCCCACCAGAGGTAAGCATTCCTAAGGTGGAAATTAATGATGACGCAGAACTCGATATGCTGGACCTAATAATACGCATGTATGCCATAACACTTGAAGAACAGATACTGCAGGGAGCATACAGAAAATATATTAGGTTTTCAGAGGAAAGTAAATTCCTAAGGGGAAAGCTTAACGTTGCTAAGCAGATAAGGAGAATAGATCACTCAAAATTTTCGATTAACGATTTCAGGTTTTCCATGGACAACGATCTCAACCGTTTCTTTGCACATGCAAATAGGAATTTCATGCGGCTTACACATGACACGACAAATACAAATCTTCTTACCTGGATAGATGGCATTCTTCATGATGAGGATATATCACCATGGTCCCGGTGTAAGATTAACTTCAACAGATTGAATGAACGATTCCGGACTCCCTACATATATGCACGCATGATACTGGATAACTTGATTATGATGTCAGGCGGCCCTAGAGATAATATAACCATGATATTTAATATGAATATGGTTTTTGAAAACTTCTTTGCAAAGTTCATAAATAAAAATAAGGAGACAATATTTTCTAATATGAGTCCAAAAATAGAAATTCAATGCAGAAGTAACAATTTCATATACAATTATAATGTTGGTGATATTAAAAAGAGTCTACGTTTTACAAAGCCGGATGTCATATTATCCTTAGATAATTATACATGTATATTCGATACAAAGTATAAAAAGCTTAATGATCCACGAATCGATAGGATTAAAGTTAAGACTGATAAAGCACATTCCATTGCATCCAGTGATCTTTATCAGATGTATACATATTCACAGGTATACAATGCGAAGCATACCGTACTGGTATTTCCAGGATATGAGAACCGGCTCAGCAACTCATATATATTTGCCCTCAAAGATAAGGAAAAGAAACTCTGGATATATATGCTGAATCTAGATCTTCACTGCAAAAATTGGGAAGTAGATCTTGTTGATAAATTTAAGAAAGATTTCATGGAAATCATAAAAGTAGATCATCAAAATAATTGCACATTTCTTTAAGTATAGCATATGCAACGGTTATTATTAAAATGGCATTTTTAATAAAAAAATTGGGATTTATCGTATCCCACAACGATATACTCCTATATCCTATTTTAAATCCATATGGATTTATCTTCCTCTACTATTTCATCAAATACTCACAATTTCTATTTATATCCTTCAATCTTCCCCTTCATACTCATCATTGTTGGGGTTCAACTGGTCGGCATGGTTGTCCCTGTCGTATTCTTCCTTGGACTTTTCAGGGTCGCCATCCTTATGATTGCTTCCTTGAGACATATTTCACCTCGACAATTATATAATTTATTTCCTAA
>JAKAAK010000114.1 GCA_021797025.1 Thermoplasmata archaeon | reverse complement strand
CATATATACGCTACTGGCGATGTCAACGGTATAACGCCCTTATTCCATGCTGCTAAAAGGCAATCACTGATTGCGGCTGCAAACATCATGGCCGGGGATACTGCCGTGGAAAGATTTGACAGTTCCTCAGTGCCATTCACGCTTTTCTCCATTCCCAATATGTCCTTCGTGGGCATAACGCCGGATACTGCAAGGCAGGGGAAAATTGAGTACAGTGCAGTTACTTACCCTATGATTGAGGACAGTATGGCTGAAATACATAATGAAATATGCGGAGAAATTACAATGCTGTTTGACAAAAACCTGAAAATCATAGGTGGCTATGTAATAGGAAACGATGCAGGGAATCTCATTAACGAAATTGCCCTTGGAATCCATAAGGGATTGAACGCAAGGGATTTTGCCGAAATGGCGCACCAGCATCCCATGACATTCGAGGGGCTCGATTCAGCGGCAAGGAAGCTTTTCTGAAATTTATTTTATTTCTTTGCTCATATTTATTATTTGCTTCCATGATGCATCATAATAATTTTCTCCGGTGGGATTATAGCCAAGTGATTCATAATATCCTTCAAGGTCTTTCACTGCTTCAATGTTTATTCTCTCTATACCCAGCTGATGGGCAATATAAAGTTCTATTATTCTCAGAAGGTCATAGCCGGCACCTGAACTTCCCCTGCTTGCAAAGTTTCTGGCAAGCATCTCTATGATTATGGTTTTGGGATGTTCTATATTCGGAGAAAGCCTGAACATAACAACACCGTCAATTACTCCTTTAACTGACTCTTTTATAATAACTATATTATTATCGCCACGACTCCAATCATAAAAATAAGATAAATGATAATCACGCATCTTCCTGTCTTCAGACATGAACTCTTTATTAACATCGGACTCCCGGATCAGCCTGTATCCTTGCGGGAGCTGTACAGTCTTTGAATGGCCTATCATAACTGCCGGCATAATACATCACATATAAAATATTTAAAAGCCATTCATAAATCTTTTCCAGTACAGCACACTAAAAATTCATTCAGAAGAATAATTTATTAACAACCGGTTAATACAAATAAATGAATGGATACTATAAGGGAAATATAGAGGACGTTCCCGCGCAGGAGGTAAAGGTCGGCAATTCAAAGGATACATATATACAGTGGCTTATTACCGACAAACAGGAAAAATCATACGCAATGAGGAGGTTCATCATAAAGCCAGAGGGATTCATACAGCTGCACTATCACGATTATTTTGAAAGCCTGTATATTATAAAGGGGAAATGTGATGCCACGGTCAATGGTGAAACCATGCAACTTGCGGCAGGAGATTTCATCTTCATAGATACAAAATTCGAGCATGAGATCAGAAATACCGGAAAGAAAGACCTTGAATTCATATGCGTTATCAATTATACGGAAAATATGGATATAACCCCGGTGTATAAACACTGAGATTTCCTTGAAATGCAGATCAAGATGATGAAATATCCCGGTGATGTTCAACGGTGAATAAATACATACTTTCAATTGATGCCGGAACCACAAATTCAAAAGCGGTAATATTCGATGATGCAGGAAATGTTATTTCAAAATATACTACCAGAATGAAATCTATTTACCCGCAGGAGGGGTGGGTCGAACAGGATCCATATTATATCATTTCCGCAGTGAAAATGGCTATATCAAGGGTATTGAAGATTACAGGCATATCACCCTCACAGATTCAATGCGCGGGAATCACCAATCAGCGTGAGACCATTATCATATGGGATAAGAATACAGGCATACCAGTGTATAATGCAATTTTATGGCAGGACAGGCGAACTGAGAACATCATGAAAGGGCTTCTGGATTATGAAAAGGAAATAATGGAAAAAACCGGACTCAGGCTTGATCCCTACTTCAGCGCAGGTAAAATAAAATGGATTCTGGATAATGTAGAAGGTGTACGAAACAATGCTATGAAGGGAAATCTGGTTTTTGGAACCGTTGATTCATGGCTCCTTTATAATCTGGATGAATCGCATCCCTGCTACACCGATTATACCAATGCTTCCAGAACCATGCTTTTTGATATAAGGAAGCTCGAGTGGGATTATGATCTATTAACCATGTTCAATATCCCCGGTATTCTCCTACCGGATGTATTTCCATCACTGAATGAATTCGGAAATATTTCTATAGGGGGCAATGGAAAAATTCCGGTATATTCTATCATAGGAGATCAGCAATCGTCACTGTTCGGGCATTCATCAACATCAAGGGGCACGGCAAAAATTACATATGGAACCGGATCATTTGCAATGCTCAATACCGGCACGGAACGTCCACATTCAGATAAACTGATCAACACTGTTGCATTCGGACTTGGTAAAAAGAATATAAACTATGCACTGGAGGGAAGTGTATTCAGCGCAGGATTTGCCGTTGACTGGGTCAAGAATCTCCTCCACGTAAAGTCATTTGAAAGATTCGAGGAAATGGCAACGCAGGCGAAACCACAGAATTCCTTTCTTGTGCCCGCCTTTTCAGGCCTGGGTTCTCCATACTGGGATCCCGATGCCCGTGCATTAATAATAGGGATGAACGGTGCTACCGGAAGGAAGGATTTTGCCAGGATGGCATACGAATCGGTGGCATTCCAGACCGGGGATGTACTCAGGGAAATGAAAAAAGCATCGACGATCAGGGAGGCAAGGGTTGATGGTGGATTATCCATGAGTGATTTTCTGATGCAGTTGCAGGCAAATCTTTCGGGGATAGATATAATCAGGACGAATTCACCGGAGGTTACTGCCGCGGGAACTGCATATATAGCCGGTATTGCTGCCGGTCTCTGGGCAATTGATGATATTGCAGGAATGGCCAGGGTGGAAAAAGAATACATGCCGGAAGATACCGGCAATGATGCGATCCATAGATATCCTCAATGGAAGGAAGCTGTAGGACGATCCCTGAACTGGCAGAGCAGTTAGCATCCGCAAAATATTATATAAAATCCTGACATAGGCAGAGATGGATAATCAGGAGGAAATTTTAAAGAGATATATAGGTTTTTCAAAGGATTACATGGATACTTCCAGAGATCCGTTGAATGATTTTTACCATTACTGTAATGGAAAATGGCTTGATCAAACCCCCATACCTGAGGACAGGGCAAGATATGGTGCATTTGATATGCTCTATGAAAAGAATATGTACCTTTTGAGAAAGATACTGGAAGATTCGGAAAATAGCCCTATAAGTGCCGAAGAGCAGATGCTGGGGAATTTTTACCGGTCTGCCATGGATACAGAAAGATTGGAGGAATTGAAATTCAAGCCCATAGAGGGTTTAATGAAGAAACTGGAAATTTCATCAAGGGACGAACTACCGGCACTGCTTGCTAACCTCTCCATTAACGGCGTCCAGATTCCCTTTGATATGGGAAGTGCAGAGGATGCAAAAAACGCAGAGATCTATTCCCTGTATATCTCACAGGGTGGACTCACCCTCCCGGACAGGGATTATTATCTGAACGAATCCATGAAACCCATTCTGTATGCCTATGCCAGGCATGTAGAGAACATGTTCGTTCTCTACGGGTACAGCAGAGAAATGGCTGAGAAATCTTCCGGAACTATAGTCAGGATTGAAACGGAAATGGCGAAGTTCAGCAGGAGCAAGACCGATCTGAGGGATGTGGAGAAGGCTTATAACCCGGTAAAGATGGATGATCTTTACAGCAGTTATCCGGAAATGGGATTCAGGGCATTTTTCGAAAATACAGGATTTAAAGCTCCTGAATATGGAATTCTTGATGCCCCTGAATTCTTTGAGAGGGCAAATCAGCTTTTGCAGTCAGAAAGCCTGGAAAATATAGTTGAATACCTGAAATGGAAGATCCTTACAGGTTCAGCACCATTTCTCCACGATGCGGTTGTACAGGAAAATTTTAATTTCTTCAGGAAAACACTTCTCGGGCAGGAGAAGATTACACCCAGATGGAAGACCGTTGTAAATGTAATTGATTCCTCTATCGGGGATTACCTCGGCAAGGTATATGTGGAAAAACACTTCGGGCAGGAGGCAGTGGAAAAGATCACGGTGCTTGTAAACGATATAAAATCAACATTCCGGGAGAGGTTAGAGAATGTTCCATGGATGGGTGAAGAAACCAGAAAGCGGGCATTGCTGAAATTTTCAAAGTTCAATGCAAAAATCGGATATCCGGAGCATTTTAAGGATTATTCATCTATTAAAATAACACCGGATGATTACCTCGGGAATGTATTGAGATCGGGATACTATGAAACAAACAGGCAGATGCAGAGGGTAGGCAAGCCAGTTGACAAAACCGAATGGTACATGACACCTCCTACTGTAAACGCATATTTCAATCCCATGGGCAATGAAATTGTATTTCCAGCGGGAATTATGCAGCCACCATTCTTCGATCCTGATATGGATGAGGCTGTCAATTACGGTGGAATCGGTGGAGTCATAGCCCATGAAATAACCCACGGATACGACGATCAGGGTAGTCATTTTGATGAGAACGGGAATATGGTAAACTGGTGGAGTGCCGAAGACAAGAAAAGATTCGATGAACTGGCACAGAAAGTTGTGGAACTCTACAGCGCCCAGGAAATACTTCCTGGATTGAATGTAAACGGAAAATTAACACTGGGTGAGAATATCGCAGATCTCGGTGCTGTTCTTATAGCATATGAAGCCCTGCAGAAAAGGTTGAAGGCAGAACCAGGGAAAAATAAAAGCATCGACGGGCTTTCGCCAGAGCAGAGATTCTTCATTTCATGGGGACAGGTCTGGAGAACACAGATAAGGGATAATGAGGCAAGGAGGCTTGCTACCATAGACCCGCATTCTCCCGGATCAGTAAGATCACAGATACCGGCATGGAACCACCCTGACTTCTGCAAAACCTTTAATCATGAAAAAATAAACAGGGAAAAAATTATAATGTGGTGACTATATTATTTCTATCTTTTTCAGAAGGTCGATCAGATCACCTATATTTTCTATTTCATAATCCTTGTTTTTTGATTCTTTTTTTATGCCATGTGTTACAAGCACTGCAACAGATCCCAGTGCCTTTGCAGGAATCAGGTCATTATCAATATCACCTACAACAACAGTATTACACGGTACTGTTCCCATAATTTCCATTGCCTTCAGATATGGCTCCGTATCGGGCTTTCCCTTTGATACATCATCCATTGTCACCATGGCATCCACTCTTATATCCAGCCTTTCTGCCATTGCCCTCCTGGATGAGGTAACTATGGCAATTTTGAAGCCCCTGTTTCTGAGTTCCGAGAATGTATCTTCTACATCAGGGAAAAACTTTACAGCCGGAAACATTTCTGAAAAATACTTTTCCTCGGTCATTTCAATATTCGGGTCACGGGCATTCATCTTCTTTATCAGCATGGATCCGGGATATCCGATCATCAGCCTTATAATTTCAGGATCAGTGTCTAATCCATAATCCCTGAAAGCCATCTGCCATGCCTTTATTCTGTATGGCATTGAATCCCAGATTGTACCATCGAGATCAAAAATTATTCCCTTTGCCTTAGATTTCATTACATAAAAGTAAAAACATTATAATTAATTTTATGATAAAATAAAAAAATTCAATTTTCAGTAGCCACAGTTTTCTTGCTGGGCACTTCTACCGTTTTCCTTCCCAGCACTTCTTTTGAAAATATTACTATGAATGCTGCCGCAATAAATGTAACTGCCCCTATGATAAATGCATACTTGAATGCTGTATTGTCCGGGAATGAGAATATCACATTTCCGGTTGCGGTATGCACAACGTCCACAACGGTGTAAAGTGAGAGCACTGTTCCTGCTATGGGTGCACCGATGCTGCTTCCTATGTACCTGAAAGTACTGTTCATGGAAGTTGCAAGCCCCATGTCCCTTGCCTCTACAGAAAGCACCAGTAGGTTGATGATGGATGCATTCATTATTGCCATTCCACTTCCTATGATTGCCTCATCTGCAAGCGTCAATGCAAGACCGGGTGAGGTTGAAAGCAGAAGGAATCCGATTGCTGTTACAAAGGATCCTGCTATGGCCAGTGGCTTGATGCCTGTTCTGGAAATCAGCTTTCCGGTTACTATGGAGAATACTATCATTCCGGCTGCAAATGCAACCATGGAGACTCCGGTTTCCAGTATGCTGAATCCGAATCCATAGGGTGCAGGTGTTTCAAATTTGTATGAAAGTGCCTGCATTGATAGATACATCCCAAGTCCTGAAACCGTGAGTGTAATGTTTGCTATCAAAACATTCCTCTTTGAAAGGAGGTTCATATCAAATATGGCTTCCCCGCCTTTATGGAAGTAATGCCTCTCATAAATGAACATAGGCACAAGGAGTACCATTCCCACAATCAGCATTGATAGAAACAGAGTAGAGTGCCATCCCCATGATGATCCTTCAGACATTGCCAGGACTATTAATGCAAGAGGAATTCCCAGTGCCGCTGCACCGCCATAATCAACTTTCACATCTGGTCTTCTGTATTTAGATTCCCTGACCTTCCATATTGTAAGGATGGCAAGTAAAACTATGAAGGGTATTGCAGTATGGTATGTCATTCTCCAGCCATAGTAATCTGATATAAATGAACCCAGTGGAAGGCTGACTGCGAATCCCACCCCGAACATTCCGCTTATTAGTGCCTGTGCTTTGGGAACCATATTTCTTGGAAATTCTTCCCTGACTATTGCCATGCCCAGGGGCATTATTGTGAGTCCTATTCCCTGGACAGCCCTGGAGATTACCATGAAAGTAAAATTCGGGGAAAAACCAGTTACAGAAACTGCACCGGCATATATGAGCATGACTATGGACATCATTTTCTTCTTTCCATATAAATCTGCCAGTTTACCTATCACTGGACTGAGAGCAACACCTGTGAGAAGGTAAGTTGAAAGTACAAGGCTTACCTGGTCCACAGTTATATGGAATCCTTCCGCTATTGATGGAAGCGATGGTGTCAGCATGCCCTCTACATACATAACTGCAACAATTATCATGGCAAACAGAATTAGAACGAATCTGGCATATTTTTTATCTACCTGCTGTTCTTCCATTTTATTACCTTTTATTCAATTACTATACAGTAAGTGTAGCAATTTACGTACCATAATTATAGTTGAGTATTTAATAGTTATCATAAATAACAATTTACTTGTAAAGTATATTGCAAAATAAATATAACTGTAAAATTATTGAAAACCTTAAAATTTCAATAGTTTCAATCGCTTTCTGTATCCGGGCGCATATCTGGCTGCGGTCATGATCGCAGCTTTCATGCTTATATAATCAGCTGTATTTTTTCCTGCTATATCAAATGCTGTTCCGTGATCTACAGAGGTTCTCAGAAACGGAAGCCCGATATTCATGCTCACCGTATTCCTGAAATCATATGTTTTTGCAGCTATGTGACCCTGGTCATGATAGAGTGATAAAACCACGTCATATCTGCCTTTCGAAGCCTGATAAAATACGGAATCGGCGGGTACTGGACCGGAAACTTTCATTTTTTCTTTTGCCATTTCAACTGCCGGGATAATCTCATCTATCTCTTCACGGCCGAACATACCGCCTTCTCCGGCATGGGGATTAAGGGCAGCAACCGCAATCTGAGGGTCGGGAAAACCCAGAAGTTTCATGCTCTGATATGTATCGATAATTGCACTGTAAACAGCATCCTTTTTTACCAGCTTCACGGCATCTGATAATGATACATGCTTTGATAGGAATGTGATTCTGAGTTTTTTTACCTCGAAAAGCGTGGTGATAAATCTGGAATTTGTAAGGCTCTTAAGCATTGAAGTATGGTCTATGAATTCAGATCCTGCCTTCACGATTGCTTCCTTATTTATGGGAGCAGTAGCTATGGCATCGATCTTTCCTGCCATGGCAAATTCAATTGCCCTCCTGACGCTGTCATAAGCAATCTTTCCTGCCTGAGCGGTTACTGTTCCCTGTGTTATTTTGCCACCGTTTCCTGTATTTATAAAATCAATATTTTTAACTCCATCCATTGTGATTTTGCACTGTTTCAGGGTCTCATTAAAATTGCCCTTATCCCCGAAGAGGGTAATTTTGAAGCTTCTTTTTTTAATTGAATTAATTGATTTTGCCACAATTTCCGGGCCGATCCCGGCCGGGTCTCCCAGAGTAATTCCTATATTGAGCATGGATAGTAATTTTTATCATGTATAAATATTTAGAAGTTTTTCACTTAATGGTGAAAATTATCCCGGGCATATTTTATCAGGCTATCATATATACTGGCATCGCCGATGCTTCCACCCTTGATAACATAATTTTTTTCATGGAATAATCCTCCCATGATAATTCCTGTGGAAATCAATGGCATTATCTGGTTATAACTCAAAAGATAATTGAACCCGGATGAATGCAGAAGTGTATATGCAGTTTCCCCGCCGCTCATTATCAAAACATCGGATCTGGCAAGTTCCTGCATGAATTCTTTTTCCGTAATGTTGCCGAAGTGATCTTCTACAGGATTATAAAGCGTTATATCCTTATACAGGATTTTATTAATATTCATTTTTGCCATTAGATAAGCTACCTGTTGCTTCGTAATTTCCGTTGTGCTACCGATAATTATAGAAATCATCTTACCATCCCCAGATATACTGAAATCAAGGGCCCTGGATCTACCGGTATCAAATTATGGGAGAGACAGTGATCTGCTATGTTTTCTAAATCACCATAGGTTTTTGAATCGAATATAAATGTTTTATTCCTTACCCGATCCATAATAATCTGATTCAGATCCAGCCTGCTTTCTCTATATACAGTATAATTATTATATGTATACCGGCCGTACTCAGGAATGGTATCGGTCAGGGCAATATTGTGGTATCCCGCAATATATTCAATAAACTGCATGGTGCTTCCCCTTAAGAGCGTGTCAATCCTGAAAAGTATATTATATTCCGGAAATTCTTTCTTTACAAGGCCAAGTTTTTCCACAACATCAGTAGAATTCCTTGTTTCAAGGTCAATGGACATGATTTCTCTCTCATATCCAGATTTATTCTCAATGCTACTGAAAGGAATTACGGGTATACCCTGCCCCAGCATCGAAGCCATGCCGGCAGCACCACTGAGATCATCGGAAATAATTAAGAAATTCATATACTAAGAATGGAAAAACAAGTAATAAGATTTATTATCGGGAGATCATGAATTCTTGAGCACTTACCGGCACTTTATATAAACATTGATTCATATGGCAGAAATTCCATTAAATAATAACATTATACAAATTTTTTTATAAATATAAATCATTTTTGTCTAAAATGTTTAAATCGGCATATGATATATAAGT
>JAKAAK010000113.1 GCA_021797025.1 Thermoplasmata archaeon | reverse complement strand
ATATGAATTTATATTCAGGCAATGATTCCTGAAGTTTTTCCCTCTGGTCCCCGTGACATAATACAACGGTTTCAGACAGTGCACCGATTCCGGCTGAAAACCCCAGCATCCATCTGTATCTGTTCCATATGATATTTTTATAATTGATCGAGAATTCGCCGGAATTATATCCTTTATGGAGCTTTTGCGAGATCATGAACATGAATGGAATTACTGCAAGAGCAAGAATTCCAGAAATAAACATGGAATTTCTCCAGCCTGTAACTGAATCAAGGTATATCCATCCCGTAATGCCTATTCCAGATCCTATTCCAAATAATGCATTGTACATTCCAGTTCTTCTGGATATTGTTTGACTATCGCTATTTCCGGATAAAAGTGCAAGTGCCGGTGAGGAAAACAGGGCACTTCCGATGCCCACTGACATCCGCGATGCAAAAAGTTCGAAAAATGTTTCTGAAATGCCTGTTAGTATGGAGAACATCCCTATAATGAATAGGCCTGAAATAGCTATGTACTTTGGGGAAATTCTGGATGCAAGAATCCCGCCGATAAACTGGAATGGCATGAGTCCCACAAAGAAACTTGTTGCAACAAATCCGATCTGCAACTCGGATAAACGGAGCTGGCTTTCTATAAGGATAAAGCCCGGAGCAATAGCAAACCAGTTTATGCCATAAATAAGCCTCGCGCCGTAAACCGGGAATGTAGATAATTCCTTTTTGTCCATATCTCCGTAATGGATGATTTTTAATTATATATTAAATTCTATATTCGTGTGAATTGAAGAGTAAAAAGGTATTGTATTAAAAATCTAATTTATACTGAATTGTCATTCACTTAGTATACTGAGCGAACCAAGTTGTTATTGATTGGCAAGATTTTGCAACTCATCCAGAAGTTCCTTTTCTACATGGTCGGACCATGCAATCTCCGGAATATCCACAACAATAAATATCTCGGAAATCAGGATAACCTCTATTGCTGTAACTGCAATATCGCCCAGGAGTCTTCCTACGCCGACCTCAACTTTAATCTGCCCGGAATCTGAGGTAAATACAAAGGTAAGGGCACGGTCAGCAGCAACAAGACCTCTTAAAATACCGAATTTTTGAGCCTGTAATATTGCCTTGTCGGATTCTACATTGCTCTGAACCTTCCATTTATTATCAGTGAGATAAGTTGAAAATGCGTTAACCAGATCGGAGATACTTTTTGTTGTTGTAATAATTCTTTCCTTTTTGAAAATTTCCATAATATAGAGATAAGTTTTATGTATCTATACTTTACTCTACTGGAAGCAAATCCGGCAAATATGTTTATAATATATATTTATTAATGGTAGTTTTATCACTATTCATGAGGGCCTATATATTCATAAGACATGGGGAAAGTGATATAAATGTTGCAAAACTTTTATCAGATGATAATGAAAACAATTCCCTTACAGAAACAGGTAAAATGCAGGCTGAAAGAACTGCCATGCAGCTGCAGGGAATGAAATTTGACGGTATCGTAAGCAGCCCGATAAAAAGGGCATATGATACTGCTACAATAATATCAAATTATACTGGATTGGATATTAAGGTAGATGATCGCCTCAGGGAAATAGATCTGGGAAAGGCAAATGGCCACAGTATTACTGAATTTCAGGAAAAACTATATCCAAATTCCCACATCACGGGAGCTCTAAGGGACGATCTGGGAATGGAGCCATGGGAACATTTATGGAAGCGGGTAAAGGGTTGCATTGACGACAATCATGGAAAATACATATTTGTATCACATTCAGACCCCATACGTGCCATAGCTTCATATTACCTGGGCTTTTCAGAGGCTGACAGTTTCGGCATGGCTCTAAAAAATGCGTCCATGACAGTCATTGCAAAGGAGCCTCTGAGAGTTCTGTGTCTCGGCGCAATAAACCTGGATGATAAAATCAGGTCTATCTTTTCATGAATTTTTATATAATATTCTTGATATCTACATCAAAACACCCATTTGCCCCGATGAACTATACATTATGAGATAACTATTTCCATTGGTGATAATAAATCAAGAAATACCGGGCATTAAAAAGTCAATCTGCACAGTAACTAAAATATTTTTAAAGGAGGTAGCTAATATGGGTTTCTACAATCCTAATCATTTCCTGTTATGCCTTTGCTTTATCCTTTGTATCATATTTTCCGGGGCGCCATGATTTTATCATTGTATAGTAAAGCACCCCTCCGATAGCCTGCAGTGAACCACCGATCAGAAGGGGAAAAGCCAAATTTAAATCCATAAGGTAACCGGATGCACCACTTGTGAGCTGTGATGCCCTACCTGAAACGCCCTGTATAGCAGTAGACGTGCCGTAATCCTCTTTGTCAATCCCCCGAACATTAATGGCCCCTCTCATTGGAGACCCAATACCGGCTATTCCCATTCTTCCCACATAAATTACGCTGGCAAGGAAGAAGAATGGTGTAAATGCAATTATAATAAAGAGTGCTCCCTGCAATACATGGGCTATTGACGCTATTTTCAGGGAATCAAACATTCCATTGATGTATTTTCCGGATACATAAGACCCTATTGCAGTAACCGCATAACCCACCGTATATGTATATCCTATCACACTGGGGTCTACATGGTATTTAAGTTCAAATAGCAGGGGAAGCAATGGCATTGAAATGCCTATAGCAGCAGCGTTAATACTATTCGGTAAAATAACTCTCAAAAGAAACCCGAAGCTCTGTTTTTTCATAACTCTGGTAGTTTTTTTCGGCCTTCTATATTCTTTGAGGCGGGATAGGGATATGAGCGATGCAAATACAAGTATAAATGAAACAAAGAAAAATGTGCGGTAGAACATAATTACTCCAATAATATTTTCTATATATACATAGGAACTCAAAAATAAACCACCGAATATGGAAAAAGCAGATGCAGTGGCCAGTAAAAGAGACAGTCTCCCCACCCTATTGTTTTCCGCTCCGTAATTATTTGCGACAAAAGCGGTCATTCCAGGTGAGAATGCCCCGCGCATGCCACCTGCTCCTCCTGTTATTCCGGCTATTATTGCACCTGTGGCAATAAAATAAATGTTTGTCGATACGGTGATTAAAAGCATACCGGCAACTGGGAATATTTCTCCTATAAACAGTATTCTGGAATATCCGATTTTATCACCCAGTCTTCCCAGAATCAATGTCAAAAATACATTGAATAATGTAATAGGTATATAAAGAAGTCCGATAAATATTACAGAAAAATGAAGAAAATGAAGATAAAGTGGCAATGCAAGAGTAACGAATATTAAAGCCGAGCTTCTGGTAGCCCTTGAAATAATTAGATATTTAAACGATTTGTTCACTTCTTCTGGAGAATCGGAAAACATATCACAGTATATTCTTTATTAGTATATTATTTATTTGTTTAATGATATATCCTGTTTTTTTCTTGAGTTGAAAACTCTCAAAATAAGATATATCACGACAATTATAAAGGCTGCAATCCCCACATAGGAAAATTCATCAAAGTATTTCAGAAGAAGCTCCCAGTGAGACCCGAAAAGTATTCCCAGATAAATCAATACTGCATTGTAAATCAAATCACCTGTAAGTGTATAAATTGAAAACTTTTTAAAATCCATTGTTGCTATTCCGGCAGGTATTGAGATAAATGTTCTGAATACCGGAAGAAATCTCGTTGTAAATACCGAAATGTCTCCGTATTTATAAAACCAGGCCTTTGTTCTTTCTATGGTATCACTTTTAAGAAAGAAATACTTACCGTAATGGATTATAAATGGATCACCACCATATTTGCCTATAGCATAGGCAATCCATGCACCTACAAGGTCTCCGACAGATCCTGCCAGAAGCAGCAATACTATGGATGTATATGGACCAAAGGAATCCAGAAGGCCATAAAATGCGAGATATCCTGAAAAAGTCATAACAACTTCCGATGGAATCGGCAGAAGCATCCCTTCAAGAAGCATCAGGAAAAATACACCTGTAAGACCAAGTTTGATGATAAGTACATCAACGAATTTTATCAGACCAACAGTAATAGAAGTGATTAAGCTCAATTCAATAAACCCAATACATTCTATATAATTAATGTTTATGGTTATGCCAGAAATTAACCCGGGCATATGGGCAAAATTATTTAGGGAAATTATAATATTTATCCATGATGAAAATTCTTGTTACCCGGCATGTCCCGGGAAATTATCTGGATGGCCATGAAAATTTCAATATACAATTTTTTCCCGGAGACGGTGACATCCGGGAATGGATCATTTCCAACATAGGGGATGCTGATGGAATCCTTGTAACACTCAACGAGAAGATAGACAGGGAAATAATTGATCATGCAACCAGATTAAAGGTAATAAGCACGTACAGTGTTGGCTACGATCATATCGATGTTGAATATGCAAAATCCAGGGGTATTACCGTGACATACACGCCGGAGGTACTCACTGAAGCTACTGCCGACCTGATATTCGGTATAATGCTGGCAGTGGCAAGGAATATTGTTTCAGGAGATCGCTTAATACGTGATAATGGGTGGCAATCCGGATGGAAACCGGGATTCATGCTGGGATCAGAAGTGCATGGTAAAACTATTGGATTCATAGGTATGGGGCGTATAGGAAAGGCTGTGCTCGAACGATCTAAAGGATTTGATATGAAAGGTCTCTATTACAGCAGAACCATACATAATGTAAATGCAGAATATGTCGATCTGGATTATCTCCTCTCTGAATCTGATTTTGTTGTGATTGCCCTTGATCTGAATAGTGAAACTTTCCATTTCATGAACTATGAAAGAATCTCAAAGATGAAGAAATCAGCATTTCTGATAAATGGCACGAGGGGTAAGGTTGTCGATGAGAATGGCCTTGTAAGGGCCCTGGAAAACCATATTATCAGGGGTGCTGCACTGGATGTATTCGAAAATGAGCCGGTTGACAGCAAAAATCCTCTTGCATCAATGGAAAATGTTGTCATGACACCACATCTGGGCAGTGCAACATATGAAACCAGGGATAAAATGGCAGAAACAGCTGCAATAAATCTCTTTAATGTGCTGAACGGAAAGAGACCACTGTATAAATTATAATAGTCCATGAACATAGGGTACCATGGAGGATAAAAGGGCTGTTGTTTTGCTCTCAGGGGGTCTTGATTCTCCCACTGTTCTAGCGTATGCTCTGGATCATGGATATAGAGTTTTTCCACTGAGTTTTGATTATGGGCAGAGGCATTCCAGAGAAATCCAGAGTTCTGAGAAAATATGCAGTTATTACGGACTTGATCTCAAAAAGATAAATATAAACCTCAGGCAGATCGGCGGTTCGGCGCTCACAGACGATATTGACGTCCCTGAGCGCGGCATTGATGCAATAGATGGAAGCGTTCCAGTTACCTACGTACCTGCAAGGAATACTATATTCATTGCACTTGCAGCAGCCTATGGAGAGGTAATGAAAGCCGGAACTATCTTCATAGGCGCAAATGCCATAGATTATTCCGGATATCCCGATTGCAGGCCTGATTTTTACAATGCCATGGAGAAAACATTGAACCTTGGCACGGAATACGGCATTGAAAATGGATTCAGGATAAACGTTCCATTACAGTACCTGACAAAGGGAGATATAGTAAAACTGGGGAGAAAACTGGGAGTCCCATATAAGCTTACGTGGTCCTGCTACAATGGCAGGGAAAAAGCCTGTGGTAGATGTGATTCATGCATTCTGAGGCTTAAAGGATTCATGGAGGCCGGTGATTTTGATGACATAGAATATGAAGAATATCCGGGTTTTTATCTCCAGTATATGAAATCCCGTGGAAAACTTTGAATTGAAAATATTTAATTAGCCTGAAATAATAATTGGGTTATGTTCCCTGTTGAAAGATTAAGAAGATACAGATTAAACGGCAATATCAGAAATATGTTCCGGGAGACCAGTATAAATCCTGATAAACTGATAATGCCCGTCTTTGTTGATGAAACGGAAAAAAGCAAAACTGCAATCAAATCCATGCCCGGCATTTACCGCTATTCGCTTTCTGAATATGAAAAATATATAATGCATCTGGAAGAAATCGGTGTCAAAAACATAATCATTTTTGGAATACCGGCAAAAAAGGATTCATGTGGCACATCATCATACGATAAAAACGGCATAGTACAGAAAGCCATTGCATCTGCAAAGAAAAATACATCATTGAATACCATTGCAGACCTGTGCCTCTGCGAATATACCGATACAGGCCACTGCGGTGTAATAGAAAATGGCTATGTAAATAATGATAAAACCCTCGAAATTTACGGTATGGAAGCAGTAAGCTACGCAGAGGCCGGTGTTGATATGGTTGCACCGTCGGGAATGATGGACGGCCAGGTTGGCGCCATAAGGGATGCCCTGGATAAGGAGGGTTATATAAATACTCTTATCATGGCATACAGCTCTAAATTTGCATCCAATCTCTACGGCCCATTCAGGGATGCTGCTGATTCAACCCCGCAATTCGGAGACAGGAAGAGCTACCAGATGGACTACCACAATGGCGATGAGGCCATGAGGGAAATAGATCTTGATATACAGGAGGGTGCTGATATTATAATGGTAAAACCGGCATTATTCTACCTTGACATGATTTACAGGGCAAAGGAGTACTATAATATGCCACTTGCAACATACATGGTAAGTGGGGAATACAGCATGATCAAGAATGCCATAGCCTCCCACCTTCTTTCACCGGAGACCGCAGTTGAGGCACTGACATCCTTGTTCAGGGCAGGCTCTGACTTAGTGATAACCTATTTTGCGGAGGATTATATAGCAAATCATGGTAAGCTGTGACATTCCAGTTCATCACCTTATATGCAGCCGAACCCTGTACAGTGCCATTGTATGCAATCAGGTCCAGGGTTATATTATCCGGAATGGTTTCTCCCCGGACGGGGTAGAGTATAATAGTTGATTTTCCAGCTTTGATTAGATTTCCGGAATAGTTGAAAAGCAGACCATTATAGTTTGTCTCGTTAATTACCCCTCTGAAATAAATGGTCTCAGGCGCAGATCCCGTATATGTTACATTTACCATAATTCCACTGGCGTTTCCATGGTCTAATATCATATGCACAGAATCTATTTTTACAGGGTCCCGTGCAGTTGCATTATAATAGGCACCTATGACCATGACAGCTACTAATACTGCCACTGCATATGCTGCATAACGTTTCAATGCCCTTTTATCAATGTTTAGCTTCCTTTTATAGTCAATGTCCTCTATTGACAGTACAGATATGATGGGCCAGAATGCCACGTATGTTATAAGAAGTCTATAATTGAATATCATAAAAAATAATGGGAAAACAAATAATGTGAATTTCAGTGTATCATAGTGCATAACGTACATTGCAATGAAAAATATGAATGAAACAATCAACAGGGCAGTAAAAAAATCAGTGGGCAGATGAACAAAGTTCAGAAAAGATATCTGTGAGGGGCCGAATCCTATTCCTATCAAATTCATGGTTTCGGACGACATTATGTCCCTGAAATACAGTACCGGAGATCTTGCAATGAAATAGCCATTTATTGCTATGAACAGAATAAATGCAGAAACTGTCCATTTTATTGCGTCCTTTAATCCTTTTTCCCTGTATATCATATAGAACATGAAGGGAAACATAAACGCAGGAAACTGTTTTGCAGATAATGACAACCCGAAGAATAGCCCAGAATAAATAGGCTTTTCCCTGAAATAATAGGATGCCATTAGAAATACAATCCATACCAGCCCGATCAGGGAAAATGCAGAGGCGTAAAGGAATATAATATTGAGTAATATAGAAAGAATGGCGTAAAGTGCTATCTTCTTATCCCTGAATTTAAAATATACAAGTGCAAAAGGAATAAACGATATCACTGATATTATTAAATTGGCAAATTTTCCGATATATATGTATGGTATGTAAATTAGAAAAGCCAGTGCCGGATATCCCAGCAATGTAATATCCTTTCCGGACATTGTGGGGGTCACGTTCAGATCGAGATTAAACGTTTTAAAATAGGAAAACACACCAGCAGTCACTGCTGGATTATAGGGATTGAACCCGTGCATGAATTTAATAGCCGAATAAAGGTCTATAAGGAATTCATCGGTGGGTTCAAATATAAATACTACAGAAATTGTGGATACAATTATAATGAATATTATGGCTATTGTAATATAAGCAGGCCTTGCAACCGCAGTCTTGTCCCTGAGAAAATCGTAAAGAGAAGGATTCCTGTAAAATTTATAGGATACAAAAAGCAAGGATGCAGTGGCTATAATCATGAGTATTATTTTAAACAGCATATTTGAAATTGTAATATCCACGGCCATGTCTGCAAGAAGCATTGAAGAGTAGACGAAAGCCTGCTGATATACCATGGTATAACGTATATGCCCATTCAAATTCGATATTACCAGCACGAATGCTGAAATCAGCAGCAGAATGGTCTCCAGTACTATGGCATATACATTGAGATATCCGAAAAGTCCGAAGGAAACAAAAGCACAGAGAATAAGTACGGTAGCAATTTCATTTAA
Organism: Thermoplasmata archaeon; assembly: GCA_021797025.1. The sequence continues at coordinate 844 of JAKAAK010000113.1, read as the reverse complement.
TATTATCCGTTGAAGCCGGTTTTCCCCCTCTCTTTCCATGTTACCACACAATAAGAGTTGCCGTTGTATACGTTATTATAAATGCAACAAGTATCCCAAGAAAATCAGCTACATATATGTTTGTTTTATAAAATAACGCTGAATAGTAAACACCGAGATTTGCCCCGAATCCAATCAGGTTAAATGCATTATATTTGGCAAGTCTACCGTAGAAATGTCCCTTACCAGCGAATGTAAATTTATTATTGAATACAAAATTCCAGATAATAGATATTTCAATAGCGGGCAGAATGCTCAAATCCCGGCCAATAATATCATGGAGCATCAGAAGTATTATCTCATTGACAGCTACTCCTGAAATGCCTACAAGGACATATTTGAACATATTGCCTCTCTTGATAGTAAGGTCTAAAAAATCACCGAATGAGATTATTTCACTGCATTTTATCCCTGTCTTTACAATTTTATACTGAAAACTTCGATTTTTAAGAAGCATAGCATTTCCGAGTACCATATTTTTTCCTGCCGATGGTATAAGATTTTTTGATACAAGGTATTCATAGGCATTCCGGGAGTAAACAGTGCCGAAAGGAAGAATTTTCCCCCTCTTCACCGATAATGATAGTTTTATGAGAATTCCGTAGATAAATGTCAGAAATCCCTGCTTGCCGAAGATCAATATAAAATCATTATCTGCGGAATAAACTGAATTAACAATGGCATCACGTTCCTCACTGTTCATCTTGGCATTTGATACCAGTATACAGTCAAAATCGTCGTTATAGACTGCTCTGCCATTGCTATACTTTTGAATCAGATCCGAAGCTATTTTTCTGACACGTAC
>JAKAAK010000112.1 GCA_021797025.1 Thermoplasmata archaeon | reverse complement strand
CCGGTCAGCCCCATTTATAGATGTCATCAATTCTTTCTGTAACTAATTGAAATTTAAATAATAACATAATAGAATTAAAGCAAGCATAAAAACGTGTAACATAAGATAATTTATTAAATTATAATGGCTTAATTATTGCGGTTTTTTCCCTCTATCCTCAGGCAGATTGTTTTTCTTATCAAGCTTAGTATCTGTTGTTGCAGGCTGATTCCCAAGCTTTATTCCCCGAACTATATTGAAAAGTGTAGAAAGCGCAAGGACTGCGAAAACCATACCAAGAATAAGTGAGAAGAATAGATATGTTTCAATGAATAATAGTAATGCATTTTCATGATAACTCGATAGTATGGAGCTTACAAAATTAATCAATAATGATGTGAGCCCAATTAATATTGTATATACGAAAAGCCTGTTAACTTCTGAGAATATCGGTTGCCTGAGGCTATTTGGGTGGAATATTGGCGTCATGGTTATCATTATAGTATACCCTGCAAACATCAGACCCATTATGGTTGCATAAAATGTAAGCATTGAGCTTTCAAGGTAATAGCTTGATATATTAGTTGAAATTATAGCATCCCCCGGAATATAAAGAGCGCCGATTTTATTATTAATAAAAAATGCAATCAAAAAAGAAATAACAATCACGTTGCGTATTCTGTAAAAACTATGGAATGTTCCATTCAATTTTATTTGTACCATAAGCTGAATATAATATGAGGTTTATAAAAGTATCTGAAATAAAATGTTTACATATAATTTGTTACATATTATCCATATAACATATTCTTACGGATGCATAGACCTTCGGCAATGGAATTGCATATATTCAACAGTATAGCCGGGATATTAATTTCAGATATAAGCTCAGGCATTTTATATTCAATTATTCACTCTTCGTTGCTGCAGCAAATGTGGGAGTGGCTACTAATTCTATCAGATTATTATTAGAATTTAAAAATTTCTTCCATGCATTATTCCAATCTATATCATCAGAAGCAAGTACACCATTTTTATTCAGATGCCTCAATGCCCATGAATATTCATTGAGCATGTAGTTTGCTGAATGGAGTGAATCGTGGACAAAAAAATCTATTTTGCCCGGTACCGAGTGAAGTGCAGTATCTGAACTTTCTATAACTTTTTTCCATCTATTTTTCAAGTTTTCTGGGACTAGCCAACCGGCCAAAAACTTTTTCTGGCAAATCGTTACTTCATCTATTATGTCTATGCTAATTAAATTACCTTTGCCATTCCTTTCAAGCGCGCTTAATATATAATATGTAGAAAAACCGGATGAAATACCGGTTTCAATACATATATCCGGTTGGTATTTTCGTATCAACATATATAAAATGCCATCCTTCCCTTGAATGCTCTTAAAAGACCCACAATCACTACCCAGGTTTTCTAACAGTTTTTTATCGACATCGGTGCCGATAGTAGCTATATCAAGGAGGTCTTCGCTAGAATATATGCTTAATTTATGTGACCAGTAATAATAAGTTATTAAAGCCCATAGCGAACCGGGAGTAACATCTTTTATTGTAATATTATTTTTAAAGGTTATATTATCATGTAATAGCGAATTATTACGGTATTTAGATAAAAAAATAATAGTCTTGAATGGATTGTGGACTGACTTAATTACATAATAAATCTTTAATAAATTTTTTAAAACCATATCGGTTTATAATTCAGCACTATAAGAATATTTATATTTTATAAAATAACTATTATAAAAATTGTTAATAGATTATTTATTCGCTAAATTCTGGTTTAGCTTTGAACTTTATTTATAATTTTCTCTATCACCGGAGGGTTTTCCCTATTATGATTCAGGGATGTATAAATGAGTGATTGGTCATTTAAATCAATTTTTTGTCATAGTTTAAATCCGGGTTTGCAATATATTATTATGGCAACAAGAATCGGAATACCTGTAAATGGAATTACCATAAGCGGGCCCGGAGAGGGAACAGAAGTACATATATTTGAGATTGAGAATACAAAATACAAATTGATAGAAAGTTATGAAAACCCTGCCCTGAAGGCAACTTCAACCAGAGGGATACATATGCTAAAATCCGTACTGGCAAAAAATGTTGATGCTATAATAGTTTCTGAAATCGGAGCTCCCGGAGTTCGTTTTCTGAAAAATAAGATAAAGATATACTTTTCAAATAATATGAATGAGAATGAAGCACTTGAATTTTATATCCAGGGAAAACTGGAGGAAATAACATTAGCAACCCATGAGTCCCCGGATCATGATGGAAATGTGCATGAACTGAAATAAAAAAATTTCCGGTAACTTTTTTAATATAATAATACCATCATTTTTTATTGCTTGCACCTAATCCAGAACTTAATTCCTGTATATGTTTTATTCATAATTTTTGCTAAATTATATAGGGTTTTATTTCAGTTTATATCCACAATTTGGGCAATAGGTCATATCGTCCGTGACTGGATAACCACATCTGGGGCATCTATGTGCTGTGTCTGGCAGGTTTTGGTCATTGCTGTCCTCGGCCATATTTTCCCTTATATTTTCATAGGGGTTTTTTTTCTTGTCATCGCCAAACACCGCCATTCCGATGTTGGCTCTAGGAGCCTTTGCTCTGGCCATATCCAGTTCGTGCTTTTTATTTTCAAGCAGTTCCCTTTCCTTTTTATTGGATTCATCCCTTTTGGCCACGGTTGCCAGCCTGGTAATCTGATCAACCCATGATTTTGATTTTTTGATAGCAAAATCTACCCTAATTAATTTCTGTGATTCATTATAGTATTCTATGCTCAATACCTGTCTGGTAAAAATCGGGAATGCAGGTTTTGCATAATTGGCATTCTCCACATTATAAAGGAAAAGATTGAGATCCAGCTCAGCCGGGGAAGCCCTGAAAAATGATTTCTGTCCTTTTTTTTCAAATATTACTCTTTTATCTGTTAAAAAGAGCAACCCCTTGATGTAATTATTATTCACGATTTTTTTTGCTTTTGAATTTAAGAATTCATGCTCATCATTTTCATATATCGGCATTATATACAGATAATATATAAGATAATAAATTTTATCTTAATTATTGCACTTATTTTGATTTCCGGTAGATAATGTGATATGTATTGAATTGCCTTAAATATCCCTTGATTTTGCAAAGCCCGGTTTTAATGCATCTTTACACCGCAAGTAATTTCTATGCCAACGGCTTTAATAAAATACATGGCATAAAATAAAATTTAAGTATTACAGTGTTTTAATATTAATATGGTAAAAAGAGAGATACATGCACCGCATGGAAATAAACTCAACACCAAAGGATGGTCCCAGGAGGGAGCACTGCGATTGATTATGAATAACCTTGACCCGATGGTTGCCAAGGATCCTGACAACCTGATAGTTTACGGGGGTAAGGGTAAGGCAGCCAGAAACTGGGAAGCCTATGAAAAGATAATAGAATCACTAAAATCCCTTGAAAATGATGAAACACTTTTAGTCCAATCAGGAAAACCGGTAGGTATTTTCAGAACCACGAAGGAATCACCAAGAGTTCTGATAGTAAATGCACAGATCGTGCCCCACTGGGCCACGGATGATGTGTTCTGGGATCTTGAGGCAAGAGGGTTGACCATGTTCGGCCAGATGACAGCAGGTTCATGGGTTTACATAGGCACACAGGGAGTTCTCCAGGGAACTTATGAAACACTATATGCACTTGCCAGAAAGGTATACCACACTGACAATCTAAAGGGCAAATGGTTCTTATCCGCAGGTCTCGGTGAAATGGGCGGCGCCCAGCCACTGGCAGCAAAAATGAATGGTGCCACAAGCATTATAGTTGAAATAGATAAAGAAAAAATAAACAGGAGATTGAGGGACAAGTATCTTGATAAATATGCTGAAAACCTTGATGAAGCCCTGAAAATGAAGGATGAGGCTTTAAAATCTGGAGAACCTGTATCAATAGCGGTTCTGGGAAACGCTGCAACCGTATACCAGGAATTGCAGGACAAGGGAATTGTTCCCGACATAGTTTCTGATCAGACCGCAGCACATGATATGAATCTGGGATATGTACCTGAGGGTTATACCATTGAAAACTTCCAGAAATTCAGGGAAGATCATCCGGAAGAATTCAAAAAGAAGGTATATGAAACCATAGTAAAGCAGGTTAAATGCATGCTTTATTTCCAGTCAAAGGGGTCTTCTGTTTTTGATTATGGAAATGATATAAGAACCAGGGCAAAGGAGGGTGGGCTTGAAAACGCCTTCGACATACTTGGATACGTACCTGCTTACATCAGGGATTTGTTCGCCGTTGGGTCTGGGCCATTCAGGTGGCTGGCTCTTTCCGGAAATCATGAGGATATCAGAAAGATAGATGATGCTATAATCAAGAATATTGACGACAAGCATCTCACGGACTGGATAAAACTTGCCAAGGAGTATGTGCATTTCCAGGGATTGCCCGCAAGGATATGCTATGCCTCGTACGGTGAGAGGGAGAAAATAGGGTTGATGATAAATGATATGGTAAAAAGTGGAGAGCTTGAAGCACCTGTTGCCATAGGAAGGGATCACCATGATACCGGATCTGTTGCATCACCCTACAGGGAAACTGAGGCCATGAAGGATGGAAGCGATGCTATAGCAGACTGGCCCATACTGAATGCGCTTCTGAATGCAATATCTGGTGCCTCCTGGGTATCTGTACACCATGGTGGCGGTACCGGAATAGGAAATGCTATACATTCTGGCTTTGTCATAATAGCTGACGGAACGGATGATGCCGCAGAAAGGATAAAGCGTGTCCTGAACGCTGATCCGGGAATCGGTGTGATAAGGCATGCAGATGCAGGATATGAATCTTCCAGGGATATAATAAGGAAAGGCCCGAAATTCAAAAGCCCCTACTTCAGCAAATAATTTTTTTATTATTTCAAAACCATTTTTTTCGTTTCTGGAAGTAATAGTGTGAGAAGGATAGCAACAACCATTATTGCAGCAAGAAAGTAGTATGCATCGAAATAATTTTTTCCATGTATGAGCAGTGACATTGCTATTACCCCTATTACTGCACCGATTTTGCCCATCATGGAGGAAAAACCATATGATGTCCCCCTGAATTCTGTTACTGTAACTTCCGCCGGTATGATCCCTACGGTTGCACCGTCAAATGAGTTAAATAGTTCCAGAAAGGATACAATAGTAATGATTCCTGCAAGATAATAAAAATGCGGTAGAATAAGGAAAAGTGCTGCCATAAAGAGAAAGCCTGTTATCTGTATTCCCTTTCTTCCGTATTTATCCACCTTCATCATCACGAATATTCCAGATATTATCCCGATTACAAGGAAGAATGTGGTAACTATTGCATTGTCTACATTTGTTACAAAATGACCAAGTTTAAGTATTGTTGGAAGAGTCAATGAAAGGCCGTAAGCAACAATATCGTAAAGAAACCAGATAAGTGCAGCTATTACAATATTCTTATAGTATTTTTTTGAAAACATTTCGAAGAATTTTGTTTTCTCTTTTTTCTGTTCCCACATCTTTGATTCAGGAAGAGAGAATCTCATGAATTCAACTATAATAGCGGGGATAATGGCCACACCGAGCATTAACCTCCAGCCTATATTTCCAAATGGGAACATGAATATGGCCACAATGGCGCTGCTGATTGACCCTATGCTGAAAAACACAGTAGCCATGGCAAGGTAAAATCCCCTTTTTTCATCAGGTGTAACCTCTGCTATGTATGAATTGGCAACAGGGTATTCTGCCCCTAGAACTATGCCAAGTAAAACTCTTGAAATGAACAGCATAATAAAATTCACGGAAAATACAGAAATAAGATCAAATATTATGAAAAATACCAGGGTTGAAAGGTATATTCTTCTCCTGCCGAAAATATCACTCAGGTATCCAACCATTATGGTTCCTATTATGGCACCGATAATTACTGATGCTATAATAAGCCCATATTCCAGCGAGCTCAATGGTATATAATTCTGGATGAGAATTACAGCAAAGGCGATAACAGTAAGCTGGTAACCATCGAGAAGCATGCCGAATGAGGATAGGACAGTTATTTTATTAACGGAATTTTCCATTTTCACAGTTCTATAAAGAGAGTTATCCTATTAATTTATCTATGTACTGATATATAATATCAGCAAAGGAACATCTACATTATCCATGAAGATTTAGTGAGGTTCCACATAAACATATATATAACAGTAAAATAAACTCTCAATGGAAAAAATAGGAGTTATAGGAGCCGGAATAACCGGTTTGTTCTCTGCTTTGAACCTGGCACTGGATGGCTATAATGTGACACTATTTGACAGGGATTATATTATATCCGGAACCTCCGGGAAATTTCACGGCATGCTTCATAGCGGTTCAAGGTATTCGGTAAATGACAGACAGTCTGCAATAGAATGCATACAGGAAAATAAATTGCTGTCCAGCACTGCATCGAGCTTCATAAAAAATACAGGTGGTTATTACCTGGCGTTTAATGATGATGAAGCGGAATACGGAGACAAATTGATTTCAAAAAACAGGGAGAACGGGATACCCACGGATGAATTGACTGTTAAAGAAATGCTGGACGTGGAGCCGGCAATAAGCAAAAATCTGGTAAGAGCACTAAATGTCCCGGATAAGGTAATCTATGCACATCCATTTGCAGCTGCAGTTGCAGTTGAGGCAAAGATGCTTGGAGTTAAACTGAGATTCAAGGCTGAAGTAACAGGGGGGAGCAGAAATGGCAATTCCCTTGAATCACTGGAATATATTAGCCGGAATAAAACATTTAACGAGAAATTCGATTACATAATAAATACAACAGGGCCATGGTCAGGACATCTTTTGGAATCTTTCGGAATCAGTGATTTCGAGGTAATGCCAACACTGGGTTATATGGCATCCTTTGATCGCTTGTTCTCGAATTCCATACTCAACAGGATGCGGGACCCATCAGATGGCGATATACTTCTTCCATATGGCGGAATGTCTGTTGCAGGGACTGTTGCTATAATTTCTGATGATGTTGAGAACAATGACATAGATCCGGAAGACCTTGACACAATGCTTTCTGAAGTGGCACAGATGGTTCCTTCACTTACGGCATATAGATATAAAAAGCTGTACAGCTCCATGAGGCCTCTGGTGAGAGAGGAAAACTCAAGGTCCAGCAGGGATTTTAAAATATACAGGAATATGGATAATGTTTTCAGCATAATAGGTGGGAAATTCACAACTTCGAGGCTAATGGGTCAGGCCATCTCACAGAAGCTTTCTGAAATTACAGGGTCAAAATCCATGGATACATCGAAAATTGTGCTGAATGATACCTTTGATAAATTCATGGATAAGTATAAAGGCCAGATAAATACGGGCTTCATGAATTATATAAGTTCATACGGAAACAGCATGGACTATGGATACCTGAACCAGATTGAAAGTGCATTTATTTTCAACGAAGCCATCAGGATCGGTGATTAAAATGGAATACAGCGGGGAAATACCTGTAAAAAGCACAATGGAATCCGTGAAAACATTTCTTTCCAGCATAGAAAATATTACACCATGCCTGCCCGGCATATATGACTTTGAGACCCAGGGAAATGAAATAAAATGCAAGCTCAAGCTGGATATATCCGCAGCGGGGATTTCGGCAATGAATAGCGTAACAGGAAAGATGACATTTGCATATAATCCTGAAGAAAATGGTCTAAACATCCAGGGAACCGGAAGAATAGCAGGGTCAAAAGTAAAATTTTCCATAGAAATTTCCTATGCAGATAAAAACGAAATTGTTACACTTGAATGGAAGAGCTCATTCGATTTCGGCCTGATAGTGAAAATCATGGGAAAAAACAAGGTGGATGAAATTTCAAAACAGAATATTAACAGGACAATAAAATGCATATCAGATAAACTGAATGCATAATGTATTTTTTCAACAAATAATATTAATTTTAATATTTGGTCAGTCAGTATTGCATATAATTTGGATAATGTTATATTTTATATGATAAATATTTAATAACACGAAAAAATTTATGCCCTATGCTCAATTTCATCTATGATTCTATTGCCTGGGAAGAGAAACAGGTAATAAGGCAACTCCAGGCAGATAATATAAAACTCAACCTCATAAATGCAAAGGACCATCCCCTCAATCTAACAGGCAAACTTGATATGGAAGGCCCTGCGGTAATAAGGTGCATGAGTGCAAGACGATCATTATACTATTCATACATACTTGAATCCCATGGAATCAAAACTATAAATTCTTTCAAAACATTTAACATAGCCGGGAACAAGGCATTTACAACTTCATTCCTTTATAAAAATGGAATAAATACACCGGACACCGTAATTGCATTCTCCCGTGACAGTGCCATACAGGCATCTGAGGACATGGGTTATCCTGTTGTGTTCAAACCTGCAACGGGAAGCTGGGGCAGGATGATTTCCCTGATAAAAGACAGCAATATGGCCGAGACCGTATTTTCCATGAATGATATGGTAGCGGAGAATTCATATTACATCCAGAAGTTTGTCGAGAGGCCCCCGAGGGATGTCAGGGTGATAATGGTGGGTGGAAAAATTTCTGCATCTATATATAGATACTCCGGCGATGGATGGAAGACCAATCTTTATCTTGGGGGAAAGGTAGAAAAAGCAGTACTGGGAAGGGAAGAAACTGAAATTATCATGAAGGTTTCTGACCTTTTCGGCCCGGGAATAATAGGCATCGATGCCATGGAATCTGAAAATGGATTTACAGTGCACGAGGTAAATTCCAGGGTGGAATTCAAGGGTGCATCAAGAGTATATGGCGATGCAATAACAAAGGATATTGCAGAATATCTGAAGCATCTGGATTAACTTTAATAATTATATAAAAATATCAGTCCATGGAAGAAATATATCTTGATAAAAATGAAAATCCATTCAACATACCGGATGCCATCAGGGAAAAATTCATAGCCTATGTCCGGGAAGCAGATTTCAACAGGTATCCCGAGAAGGGCCTTCCGTCGCTTATCAGCAGCCTGGGAAAGTTTACAGGCCTTGAAGCGGATAATATCATAGCTGCAAATGGTAGCGATGAACTGCTTGATATTCTCATAAAAAGGGCAAATGGAGATATTGTATTTAGTTCACCCACATTTGAAATGTATTCATTCTATGCAAAGAACTACGGTTACAGATCGGTGGATGTGCCACTGAAAAGTGATTTTTCCCTGGATGCCGATGAAATCTTGAAGCATAAAGACGCAAAACTCATTGTAATATGTTCACCCAATAATCCCACCGGGAACCTCATAGACATGGAGAGTATCAAAAAGGTTCTTGATTCGGGTATAACCACTATTCTGGATAATGCTTATTACGAGTTCTCCGGGGAAAATTATACAGACCTGGTAAAAAAGTATCATAACCTTATAATACTCAGGACATTCTCGAAGGCATTCAGCATGGCGGGCATGC
>JAKAAK010000003.1 GCA_021797025.1 Thermoplasmata archaeon | reverse complement strand
ACGTAACAGTGCACAAATCACAGTTATTTGAAGAGGATAAGGTAAAAATTGAGGAAAATGATACAAAATTTATATTCAGGTTTGAAACCGATGGTTCATTAAAGGCTATAGATGTTCTGGGTTATGCGCTGAAAAGAATAGAGAACAGATTTGGCATATTAATGGAAAGTTTATCTGATTAATTTTTTACCATCCATAAAAATCATTTTTAAAAATATAAAATTTATAATGCTGCTAAAACAGTAAGCAGTGCCGGATATGATTCATAGGCAACGTATATTCCAACAAGTATAATTATAACTGAGAACACCTTCCTTAATTCATTTTTCTTGCCACCAAGATGTATTGAAAGTTCTGTACCGAGGTATCCTCCAAATATACCGCCAATTACATAAACTATGGCAATAAGATATAATACATCACCTATCATGCCCTGTGACACATATGTTAATCCCGGAGATACAACTGCGTACCTTACTGCAGTAACAACACCGAATGTCCCAACTGCAACAAGTGATGTCCCTATTGCCATGCTTATTTTTATTTTTGAAGATGCCAGTAAACCCGGAACTATTAAAAAGCCACCACCGATACCGAAGAAACCGGAGGCAAGGCCAACGATTAAAGAATAACTGGAAACCTTACTGTACTTTGTGTTTTTTACAACCTTACTGCAATCCTCATCCGGAACTGCATGGCATTTGCTTATATACATATACATTCCAATTATAATCATAAGCATTGAGAAGAAGAACAATAATTCACCACCCTTAATTATAAGCCCTACTGTAGACCCTATTAATACACCCACGGTACCTACCAGTGCAAAGGTCCCCCCAAGTTTCATGCTTGCATTTTTTTTCTTTAAATGCTGTGCAAAATTTATAAATGCTGTTATACCTACAGCCAGAGCAGTAGTACCTATTGCCAGATGTGGGTAAGGTATACCCACAAAATAAATAAATAATGGAACAGCAAGAATAGATCCACCGCCACCTATTAAACCCAGGCTAAATCCCACAGCCACACCTGCTATTATAGCCAGAACATATTCCAGTAATGTTACATCAACGATCAATTTTATCTATTGTGTATTACAAATACATATATATATGTTATTCATATTTTTATATGAATATTCATATCCATGGATTTATGATGGTGATATTACATACCTATGAAAAATTATTAATTTGAATGCAGGAGATTGCTCAGGTGGAATAGGGCTTTACCTGCGTTTGCATTATCTATTATGATCCATATTTCAGTATCCAGACGGTATATATTTGTAAATTTTATTCCATACGTCATTAAATAATCCGTAATCAGTAACGTTAATCCCGGGGTAAATGATGATTCCTTCGGTAAAATTATTTTTATCAGTGCTATTTTACTTTCCCTGTTGCCGATATTTGCTATACACACATAAAAATTTGATTCCTTCATTATGAGTATCGCATTATCTGGTACCTTTTTCAGGTCATCAAAGTATAAAATACTGTACTCATATTCTATTGTCAGTGATGATTTCCTTAATATATCAAGGTCATCGGTATATTCGGGTTTTACTGCCTTCATGTTTGTTAACACCTTGACTATCGTATTGAATTTTACATTTTTGCCTGTCATTGCCTCGACCTTGTCTTTTATATCCTCTGCAATTTTTGTGTAGTTACACAGGCCACTTGAAATAGTCATTGAGTATATCAGATTATTATCCACGATAACTTTTACAGAATCAGATATTTTTGTCATGGTTTGATATAATTTAATAATATAAATTCATTACTATTGAAAATAATGTATAAAACGCAAAGTTATGATTTACGTTTAGGTTATCTATTATCATGCCATAATAATACTGAATGGTTTAGGTCACCGTTATAATATTTTACCGGCTCCATGTGCGTACGTATTTATATTAATGTGGGGTGCATTCTATTCAATATCATAAAATTAATTAAACACATAACAATATTCGATAACTATCGGTGTAAGTTGCCAACTACCCACGACTAAAACCGTGAGCCTGCCACGTGAAGGGGACAAAAGAGTTGATCAGGAGGCTTTGAAAATATGAAAGAAAAACAGAGGTTAGACCGGAGAGATACGTACACGGATGCCACACAGGCCCGTGATCCGTACAGGAATATAGTATTAATGCCATTAAACAGAGAGAGAATCCTCAGTGTGTTAGGTTTAAAAAACTCCTCTAACAACCCCGGTATGAACCTACAGTCAGGCATGACTGGACGGAATATTATGGTTTCCGTTTTAAATATGCTAAACTAATCTTTAATGCCAGCAATGGCGATCGTTAAAAAAGAGGGAAAAAGATGGATGTAAATGTAGGAAAGGTAAATCTGAGAAAGTACGGCAAGGGATTGAAAATTAACTTCAAATTCCTCCCACTCCTGAAGAATGGGAAAGTCCTGGGGGTGACCAGATGAAATTGGCAATAATTACGAGGATAAACTGTCCATCATGTATCAAGATAGCAAAGAGGGTTTTAGAATTAATACCAGATTCCTGGGAAATCATATATGAAACAAAACTTGCAAAAATCCTGAATAAAAAGGGTGTAAATTTTAGTCAGATAGATGCGGATATAATAGTGGTAATAGGCGGGGACGGTACCATTTTAAAAACCGCACAGCTATCAAGGGGAAAAATACTGGGTATAAATGTAGGTGGCCTTGGATTCCTGTCAGAGGTCGAAATTGGAAATATAGAGGAATCTATACATAATATGGTAAATGGCAATTACCTAACATATGACGTTATGAAACTTGAGGTTTATATAAATGATATTTTATTCGGAAAGGGTATCAATGATGTGGTAGTACATACTGCAAGAATTTCAAAAATACGGAAATTCAGTGTTTATATAAATGAGAATTTTATGGAAAACACCAGTGCCGATGGCGTAATCATTGCAACTCCTATAGGTTCTACATCATATTCCTACAGTGCAGGAGGACCTATACTCATACCATCACTGAAGGCCATGGTAATCTCATACATAGCACCGTTTGGATCAAGGCTGAGGCCCATTGTATGCCCTGAAGACAGCAAAATAACAATTAAAATAATAGGGAAACACAGTTCACTGGTAATTGTTGATGGACAGAAAAATTTAATGGTAAATAGCAATGATAAAATTGATATCAGGGTATCCAAGGAGAAATTAACGTTTATAGAGTTGAGGGATTCATTTTATGAGCGCTTAAGGGGGAAACTGATAAAAGATGTGGTCAATTAGGAGGAATACATTAAAACTTATAATGGAAGCATCAAAGGATTCCTATCCAAAAGAATTCGGTGCATTTCTAAGGGCAGAAAATAATATAATATACGAAATAGCCCTACTGCCGGGAACAATAAGTGGGAATGCACATGTAATATTCCAGACATATTCCATGCCGATAGATTTCACATATGTTGGATCTGTTCATTCACACCCATCAGGCAATACGCATCCATCAGATGAGGATTTACATATGTTTTCAAACACCGGTCCGGTACATATGATTGTCGGTTATCCCTACAGGATGAGTGATTATTCTGTCTATAATAGGAATGGAAATCCCATAAAACTTGAAATACTCTAATAATTATATCTCAGAATAGCACAGTAACCGCCGAAATTCCTTATTATACTGCCAGAATCCGTATAATCACTTATAACGTGTATATCCGTACCGGTTACTGTATTTAATAATTCCCTTGTTTTCGGATCCTTAAAAACAGCCTCTGATATTATCAGGTCTTCTATCATATTTTCCACTGCATATTTTTTTATTTCATCATAGCCATAAACGCTTAAATTATTTTTATTTAAATTTGTTAAAAATCTCTCTATGAGTTTTTCATCTCCAGCTATCCTTGATTCTTTCAGTATATTCTCAGATTTCTTATCGTCCATGAATATATATATTCCCCTTTTGCCACTGTCCGTTTCCGGGAAATCATATATTTTTATATCCTTAAAATACGGATCCTTATTAATTGCGTTATACAGTTTTGTATGCTCAAATCCCGGACCCAAAATTATAAATGATGATACATTCTTAATAGTTTTTATTGTTTTTATTATCTCATTGAAATATGTGGCATCTCCGGGTTTTGATTCGTAATCCTTGCCTGATCTGTTTGAGTTTATTTCACCTATATCCTGCAATCCGTATGACTTCAACAGTGAAATTAAACATTTTTCATCGTCCAGTGATATAAAAACAATGCTGTTTTTATAATAGTTATTTACTGCCTCCTCTATTAATTTATTTTCCTCACTGTCCATATTTTTTATTACCGTTATTTCATCATCCTGCCCTATAAAAACGGACTGGTGGCTACCTATATTTTCCCCACTGATTATCTCTCCTAAAATTTTTAACTTGTCCGTATATGGCTGGAAATCAATTTTTTCGATCCTTAATTCAACCCTTATCCTTTTCCTTTCCGTTGACTTTGGTCTGTTTAAATCATCATTCTGTTCTACTCTCCTGTAGACTGTTACAGATATTTCATCTCCCGGATTTAACACATTTTTTAAATACCACAGGTCATCTATCGTATCCATTTTCAGTATAATTTTTGATTCCTCATTAATCCTTTTTATTATTTTCAATAACAGGTATATTGAAAAATAGAATTAAAAAGTTTATATATTATCCATAAAGGTATTTATTTCCTTTTCTATCTTTTTATAGTGAGACCCTTTCCAGAAATACTTATCACATTTTTCACAGTATTTTACCATTTTAAAGTTTGATTTTACCGTATTATAATCACTGCCCATTATTTTTGAATCCACATCCTTCAGTTCTGAATTACATACTGGGCATCTTGTGAAGAATTTGTTTTTATCCGGCGGGAACATGCTTATAACTTCCCTTACCTGATCCTTATAATCTGTACTGTCAATAAATATGGATTTATTATATCTTTTATAAAACTCATAATCCCTTGTCAGCAGTATTAAATCATTTTTTATACAGTATTCCAGTATATCATTATCATCATGGCATTCTGGATACGATATATCATAACCCATTAATCTTAACCATTCGCACGATCTTTTTAACATATGGTCTGCCATGAATCTATTCATGTTTCCATCTCTCTGATAGATTATTTTCTATGCCAGATAGGTCAAGAACCCTTGCAACAACAAAATTTATCATATCATTTACTGTTTCCGGTTTATTATAATATCCGGGAACTGCAGGTGATACTATAACATTATTGTTTGATAGCTTCAGCATATTTTCCAGCATTATTGTACTGAATGGCATTTCCCTTGGAACGATAATAAATTTTCTTCTCTCCTTTAATGATACCAGTGCCACCCGGGTTATTAGGGTATCTGCTATACCAGAGGCTATTTTTGCCATTGTGGACGTTGAGCACGGTATGATAACAAATGAATCAAAAATAAAGCTTCCTGAACTTACTCTGGCTGCAATATCATTATCGTCATAAAAATAATTCGATAAACCCTTTATGTATTTTATATCATAGCCTGTTTCCAGTGACATGAGCTTCTTTGCACTTTCAGACATAATTAAATGTATTTCATAATTTTTAATGTTTTCCAGGAATTTCACAGCAAGCACTGTCCCGGATGCCCCGGTTATACCCACAACTATTCTTTTCATATACAGTTATTATAAATTAATATTTAATTCATTTTTTTCTGTTAAAGATAAAATATAACACTACCATGCCTGCTATTATAGCAATTATTATTCCGAAATCCTCATATTCCGATACCAGTGGTTTTACAGCGGGCTTTGAAAATGAAAATCCTGGATATGCGCCTGTATTAAGTGCCTTTATATTTGTATACTTACCATGGTTTACCAGTGATGATTTATTTTCTATACTTTGAAATGCTACTGTCATATTCTTCACTGTTGGTGAACCTGCTGATGATAATGCACTCATAAATTCCGCACCGTAGTAATTTAAACCGCTATAATTCTGGTCAAATATTATTGAATACTGTGTTGTTACATTTGCCCAGTCATATTTAACGTATTTATGATTGTCAATTACACTGGAAAAGAATGTGTGCCAGTCTGCACTTGTAACATTATATTCTGTGCAGCTGCCTGAGGTTGTGTTGTAATAGTAATACCTCTCTGTTGGCAGTGTGGATGGTGGGGAAGCCAGTGTGGGTGAAGCCGTTGATATGGCCGGCACCATAATCAAAACTAATGATAATATTATCGCTATGAATATTTTTTTCATTTAAGGTGTATATAAAACAAGCTTTAAAACTTTTTTCTTATTTAAGGATAGGATACGTTTTATAAAAAATTGTAAATAATAATGCCACATGCAAAATACAATTAACTATATAAAGAAAGATTAATTTTACTAATATATGTTCAAAAGATTATTGGTAATAACAATACTGTTCATGCTTGTGTTATCATCGATTGCTGTTATAGCCAACCACAGTACCAGTAGTAGTGAAAAAATTGTAGGTGATAACAGTACACCAGCTAAAAATAATACAAGTACATTAATATCGTATGTACCCGCGGGCTCCCAGAAATATGTAAATTATGAATTAAAATCATATAATATAAAATATAATTATTCCGGCAACCTTCTGAATGTAAATTATAACAGTAACGATAGAAGTTTTTTAAATTCCTTTTTCCAGAGTTTGAATAATACTTTAGGCATTACGTTTTTTACAACAAACAATTCGGAGAGTTTCGTTCCATACGGTTTGAATTCCGGACCTGTTTCTAACACCAACGGTGCATATCTGCCATCAAATATTTATAATGCTTATGATATGAATTACATTCATAATAGGGGCTACTATGGCAATAATACGACCATAGTAATAGTTGATGCATACGGTGACCCATCAATCAGATACGATGCAAGTGTTTTTGATAATTTAACAAATACACCACCAATAAATTTAACAGTGGATTATCCTGGAGGTACTCCCACAAGCACAAATTCTGGCTGGGCTACAGAGACAGCTGTGGATGTTGAGTGGACACATGCAATTGCGCCTGGAGCAAAAATAAAATTACTGGTTACTCCCGGATCTGGCAGTTCACTGTTAGATGGTGTTTCCTATGCAATATCACATAATCTTGGAAATGTTATATCACTGAGCTGGGGGTCACCAGAATCTGGAATATCACATAAGGAATTATCAACACTAAATCAGTTATATAAACAGGCGGCTACAGAGAATATAACGGTTACTGCAGCCTCCGGTGATCAGGGCGCATATGACGGAACATCGGGTTTAACAACAAATTTTCCGGCAAGTGATCCATACGTTCTTGGTGTAGGTGGCACCACACTGAATCATGCTAATGGTAAATATACACAGACCGCATGGGGATCCGTAATAAATGGAAAGGAAGAGGGAAGTGGCGGTGGTTTCTCTTCTTTCTTCTCAAGGCCATATTACCAGAATCCCTATGATTACAACCGTAGTTATTACGGTGTACCCACAGTTGCACTTGATGCCAATCCAAATACAGGTGTCCTTGTAATACTTTCGGGAAGCACCTATAAATTAGGTGGTACAAGCATAGCCACACCAATGTGGGCAGGTATAATAGCTACAATGGATAATTATTTCCACAAATCGTTAGGGTTTATTAATCCACTGTTCTACCAGATATCCAGAACAAAATATTACACATCAGCATTTACACAGATAACATCAGGCAGCAATGATGGTTACACTGCACGCTCCAACTGGAATCCGGTAACCGGCCTGGGAACGCCTTTAGTAAGCAATTTAATAAATGTAACATCAGCTGTTCTTGATAGTTATGGATCGGCATTATTATTTAATGGAACATACTATGCAAATAAAATCTCCGCGGAAATAAATGCTCCCTCCAATAATAGTGAACAGTTTAACGGCACAACCTATTATTATATATCATTTTTCAGCAATAAAAACAATTCCATAAAGTTTGGAATAGCTGATAATGCCACCGGTTATTATTATAAATATATAATAGAAGAAAACGGAATAAAAACTACTGGTTATAGCAAGGGCACTAATAAGGCATATCTTACCATTAATTTAAACAGTGAAATAAACTTTGAAGTAAACAATAACAGTGCATTAAACGGAATGAAAAAAACCGTAAACATGCCGGTGGCATTTGCGGGTAATTACAGAGCAGGTTTAGGTGCCCAGCAGGAGAATAGCCAGATAAACTTTGTTAATATACCTCAAACATCATACAGCAGCATAAATATATATAATAACTCAACAAAAATAGAAATAAATAATAATTCCATATATGAGGAACATTACAACAGTATCCAGGGCAATTACAGCAAATTAAACTTCAATTATAATAAAAGCAAGGAAACAGTAACTGCCATGTATTCATCCAATTATACGGATGGATTCATTTATAAAACAGGCCAGACGGGAAAAATAGTTTACAGCATCACAAAGTTAACACCTCAGGTTAGTGTACAGTTAAGCCTGAGTAACGGTAGCAAGGCTATATATTATGTAAACGGCAAGAAGATCAACAGTGTTTCTACAGGTACGGTTAGTTATACATTTTCTCATGGTGGGTATTATAATATAGCTGCAAACACAAGCGGCAAAAATATATCGAGGAAAGTCTATATACCGGTTATAAGGGAATATACCCTTAATTTCACCTACGCACCACATAATTATACAGCAGATTTAAATGTAACAGTGGATAACTATTTTAATTACAATACTAACAGTAAAACATTAAAGGTGTATGAATTAGGAGGCAAAAATTCAGTAAGTGTAAATTCGAAGGGCTATAAAACATATAATAGCCAGATAAGCGGGAATCAAACGGTAAATCTAACGCCAAAAAAGGTTCTTGTGAATATTTTTGTCTTTACTGGAAACGTATCCACAACGGTAAATAACAATAAAGCATTAAGAAATGGTGGTTATAATTATTTATATGTAAACCCAGGAGATATTACAGTAAATGTTACAGGAACCGGGTATTCAAATTATAGCAAAAATATTTCATTAATGCCGGGCAATGATTATAACTCATCCGTACAGTTAAAACCACTTAGCAGGATGAATATTATAAACGGAACAGTGTATAATAGGCAGTACAGTTATACGTTACAAAATGTTAAGATATTTGATAAAAACAGTACACTGGGATATACCAACAGTACAGGCAATTTCTCCATATATATCGGCAATGGAACATATAATACCACATTTTCAGAATATTTATACCAGAATTATTCAAAGAACATATCAAAAGCAGATAACCCCTTAGGTGTGTATATGTTACCTAAGAATGTGACGGTTGCAATTATAAACTTTAACATATTACATTACATACCTATTGGATTTTACCTGGTCTATATTTCATGGAATGAGTACACACAGAGCAACTTTGGCTTATATAAGGTCTATTACTCAACAAGCCAGTTTATGACAAATGCCAGGAGTGTAACAGTATATAACCAGGGAACAACATATGCTATACTCACGGGGCTGACGCCTGGAAAAACGTACTATGTAACGGTTACTGCATACTCAACCAATGGTTCGTTTATATCAACGCAGGAGATAACTGTATATTATAGTCCAGAATCTTATGCACTGAATGGAATACTGATTGGTGGTATTATAGCCTATATGGGGATCATGATAAAATTCCTTGTGAGAAGGAGAAAAAAGCATGATGAGTTTAATTTTTAAAAAAATTTTATATATAACACAGTAAAATTGCTGATTAGGTAGATAGCCCTATCACAGGGGTTTGAAATTTTACTGTATTTCTTTTAATATCTCATTTTTCGCTATGTCCATATTTTTTAATTTTTGATAGGATATTTCCCTTGACCTTGTTCTTAATCCACAGTCAGGATTTAACCTTATAAGTTCTGGTGGCAATATATTCAGTGTATAATTGATCCTGTCTTTTATTAGCTGTACCGGTTCAACATAGTCTATATGTACATCCGTTACTCCCAGGCCGATAAATTTCTTTTTATCATTAAATTCACTGAAGTATTTTAAATCCTGATAACCGGGCCTTTTTGAATCCTCAATGCCGGTTTCCAGTGTATCCCTGTTTGCAAATTCAAGGTTTAAACCATCAATGTTTATATCATTCATAACGTCATAGAATAATCTATAATCACTGCTATAGCACACATGTATTGAGAATTCACAGTTGTCTATATTTTTTACAGATCTGTTTAATGAATCAACAACAATGTTCATCTCATCCGGATGTGTTGTTGTAGCCGGCTCATCCAGCTGGATCTGCAGTTTTTTACCTGGAAATTTTGCATCCCATAATTTTTTTAAATCATTCATTTCCTTATTTAATAATTCTGCAAAGGCCATTGCTGTTTCATACCTGTCATGATAATGCTCATTGAACGACCAGTCCATCATTGTATATGGCCCTGTAACAGGTACCTTTATATTTTCGTAATTCTGTGATAGTAAAAACTTTAACTCATCTGAATGATAGGATTCTTTTATATCCATGTCCTCTATAATACTTCCCTTTTTGTAAAACCTGTTATCGAAGGATCTGACAGGTCCATAGAATTTTATGCCATTTATTCTGTTTGCCTGGTGCTCATACATTTCCCAGCGGAACATTTCACCACCAACACCGATATTATTCAGTCCTGCCCTTTCAAATTCCTTTACTGTTTCTACTGTAGCTTTCTCAGCAAGTTTATAAAATTCATCTGTACCATAAATTTTATGGAAAACTGAGCTTAATTTCTCTGGCTTTCTGTAACTTCCTATTTCCTGGGATATTAAATAATTATTCATTTTAATCACCTATTTTAGACATTAAACTTAACTTTTTATCGGCAATAATTCTCGGTAAGAAATCAAAATATTCCCTGTGGCTTACTATTAAATTATCTACATCTAAATTATTAATAATATTATTTATTTCATTTATGTCTTCCATTTTTGTATTATAACCGTCTATTAATTTTAATCCTGGAACCTCTGATAATTCCCCTGAAATTTCAAGGTTGCTATTACTATAATCCGAAATTATCGAATATGGTTTTCCCCTTATATTCTCTTTATATAATTTTCCCGTTGTTACAAGCTTCACAATGAACTTATCTGTCAGTGGTGTTATATCAATGATATCATTACTATCATAACTTAAGGGGTCATATAATACAACCTCATCTATCTTAAATATATTCAAAATTTTAGAGTAAATGTTTAAAAGTTTTTTTTCAAAGTCCCTGTATTCCAGTGCTACCTGGGACATTCTGTAAAATGATAATGGCGAGGGCAAAAATGCATTAAAATTATCACCCTTTAAATATAATGGCAGTGGTGGTTCTTCATTTAGTGGTGAAAAGCCTGCAGGGTCAATTATAATATCATTTATTTCATTTACAATAGGCATTCTATAAAACGTATTTGTTTCCTTAAACCTTGTTAATGATCCTAATTCTATATTATCTATAATAAGAGCAAGTGGCCTGAAAATATCATACCAGTTAAATAAAGGGTCTGTATGGACAATATTATAATCATTATAAACCTTATATAGGCTATTCTTTTCATCGATTATCATATCATTTAATGAGGAATCCGGTATAGTACCCTTTTCCCACCTGTTAATGTGCAATCTGAGCTCATTTGACTTTGGATATAAACCATAAACCAATTTTTCCACATTCATATAACCTAATGCTTTTTCATTAAAAAAAGGTTTTTGATTATTATATGATTAATAGTAATAGTGCGAATTATGGTTGCTGCAATCTCTCCAAATGGAATGGGGAATAATTATTTCATTCTACTATTGATACAGCTGTTGAGTCGACCGGCAACAGACCAGAAATTTCCGGGAAGTTCAAGATCCAGTAAGGGCTCTAAGGTAATACACCGGGCTTTACTCCATAACTCTCCAGGTATGAAGTAATACATACCAAGAATGTACCCCAATAAATCAACAGAAAAATGCCACTGACCAGTTACAGGAAAACTATTTATTCCTATAGTTATTAAAAGTATTCATGGTAACAATGACTGAATCAACAGTATCATCCTCATCAAGTAGCGCTACCTCAAGCATTTCTAACTATATTCCAGTGCTGCCAGACCAATCTAAACCGGAAGTAAGTATTAATAAAAGAGGGAACAGATTGTATCTGAATTATGGAAGGGGAGCGATAGATTGGCTCTATGTTGAGTCTGATGTGGAAATTGGTTTATCAACAGATCGTAAGATCTCTTACATTTCAATAGAGCTCAAGTCAAAGATAGCAAAAAAAGATGTAGAATTCCTGAAAGAAGCGGTTAAAAATGAAGGATCCAACAGTAGTTCTGAAGACTAAAAAACTATGCACTGTAAAGATGCCGGAGTTGGTCTCCGGGTATCAAATACCGTAAAATAATCACTACAGTAGACAAAGATAAATTTAAATATGTACAAACGATAAAACAACATGGGAAAAGCAGGAACAGGGGCAAAGGCAGGCCTGGTTGCAGGGCTTGTATATGGAATAATAAATGGTATATTCGCATTTATACTTTTAATAGTATTCAAAAGCGATGTAATGAGGGTATTATCATCTACAATCACGGGATCAGAAAGTAAACTGGGTATTACAGCGGCTTCATTATACTCAATTGAGATAGATTCCTCCATAGCTGGAGGGATAATTGGTGGGCTTATTATAGGCCTTATACTTGGTGTAATATTTGCATATGTGTATAATAAAATACCCGGTAAAAATACAGTAATTAAAGGTGAGATTTTTGGTGTCATATTATGGTTAATATTCTCTGTAGTGGTGGGCTTATATAATGCCAGGATTTACGGCCTGACCTATTATATGGTAAGCATTGCACTGGGAATAATACCACTAATTGTATTCGGATATCTGCTTGGTGTACTTTATAATAAGTGGAATATTAGCACCCAGCCGGTTACAGACACAGAATTTTATAAGAACGAGTGAAATCATTTTAACAATATTTTTTAATTTTACAAATCTGTCAATGTCGTAATCTTTTTATTCATTTTATCCATAGTTGGTTGTAGAGTGATAATGCATGAAGAAATATATCGTGACTTTGACCATGAAAGAACACGAATCCCCCGGCAGGTCTGCCACTAAAGGCAAGCATTCTGCACAGCAGGTTCTTAATGCCCCCGTCCCACTGGGATGCGATGGTGTGAATTATCTAATTAAGCAGGCGGGGTAATGATCCACGACATGGATAAGTATTCTTAAAGTCAGCAGACCTCCCACCCTTATGGCAACCGTGGTCCCGTTGCTGGTAGGAGGGGATCTGGCTATCAGATCCGGGCAGTTTTGGTGGTGGGCGTGGTTAGATATCTTACTGATTGCCTTTTTAATGCAAATTGGTGCCAATATGCTCAATGAATATTTCGACTACACACGCGGCCTGGATAATGAAGAATCACTGGGTATCGGTGGCATTATCGTCTCTGGTGAAGTCCAGGCCCGCACTGTTTTGTTATGGGCTCTTATGACATACGCTCTGGCATTTGTGCTGGGCATGATTCTCGTGGCGTTCCGGGGCTGGGTACTGTTAGCTATGGGGTTTTTAGGCCTGATCGCCGGATTTATTTACGCCGGGACCTCCCATCCTGTATCGTCTACGCCGTTCGGAGAACTCTTAGTTGCCCTGATCATGGGACCCATTGAGATGCTTTCCACCCAGTTTGCCGCCAGCGGTGTAATGACGTTAAACGGGCTCCTGCTGTCCATCCCTGTAGGGCTTTCCGTTGCCACCATTTTGCTGGCCAACAACCTGCGGGATTACGTCAAGGACATGGGGCATGGCAGGCACACACTGCCTATAGTGCTCGGAAGAAAAGGTGGTTATATCACCATGAATATTCTGGTTAGCACCGTGCTCCTGTGGATCACCGCTATGACACTTTTCAGGATGCTGCCTATCACTGTGCTGATCATCTGGCTCGTTCTTCCTGTAGCTATCAAAAATCTGGCTACCCTGCGCCATACAGAAATGCTACCGAAAGCAGTGCCCATAGCCGGTAGTATTCATGTGATCATTGGCATTCTACTGACAGTTGGGTTATTATGGTGAATAAACCCTCTGTAGGGGGAGTTTTCCATCAATTTTCACATGAGTGATATACGTAAGAAAATCACAATAGATTCAGTCAACAACATTTTCCATTAATTCCATATATGGCTCCTCATCGGATATTCTGACCTTTGCATTCAGTGGTATTACCATCTGCTCCTCACCATGGCCGAATGGTGCACCGTACAGTGATGGTTTATTTATCTCATTCATAAATTTCTGAACAACATCCTCTATCGATGGCATTGGCTCCTCCTTATCGAATATTGCCTTGAAATCACCAAAAACAAATCCATTGAACTGTTCAACTATATCTGCAAGTTTCATGCTGAAAAAGTATCTGTCAATATCACCAGATGTAACATCCGTGTCCTCTATAAAAAATATTTTTCCCCTCGTTTCCGGTATATAATGTGTACCCAGCAGTGATGCCACAAGGGATATGTTTGTACCTAACGATAAACCCTCAGCCCTGCCCGGTATGATATATTTCATTAGCCTGTCATCGTATGTGTTTATTTTCAGTGATTTCCCGGATAGTATTTCCATAAAATTTTTGAATACGGACTTTGATATTAATTCCTCTTCGGATGACACCATTGGACCGTGAAATGTTATCAGATTTGAATTCCTGTTTATTGCCAGATGTAATGCAGTGATATCACTGTACCCCATGAATATTTTTGGATGGTCCTTTATCAGGTCGTAATCAAGCAGGGATAATATATGTATACTGCCATAGCCACCACGTGCACAGAATATAGCCTTAACATTGTCATCCTTAAATGCCGACATTAACTCATCAGCCCTATCTTTTGCCGGTGCTGCCAGATCATTTCTCTGATTTAATTTTTTAATGTTTTTGCCCGTTGTTATCTTATAGCCCAGTTTTTTCAGTTTCGATATGCCCCTTGACAATTTTATCATATCCGGTGCACTTGCAGGCGCTATAATTCTTATTTCATCACCAACATTTAATTTGCATGGTTTTATTCTTTCACTCATAATTATCAAACTCACTTTTTATTTTTTTCAGGATATTACCGTTTTCCATTATATACAGTATGGTATTAACAGCAGCCCTTACTGTTATTAATAATCTGCTTACATTATTTTCAGGATCTGCAGCATCCCTGAATTCATCAGAATGCCCAGGTAAATTTGTTCCTATTTTCATATCTATATGGCCTACCGGTACTTTTATGCTTACATTTGCCTCATCGGTACTGCTTGATGCAATCTCATCATTTTCATCTATGTTTACAGGTTTTATATTAAGTTTTTCTAATTCACTGTATAGTATGCCATCTATTGTTTTATTAAATTTATATTCCGTATATACCGGCATAAGATCCTTTATATCCAGTGTGGTTCCAAAACCATCCGATACCGATTTAACCAGATTTTTTATTTTATCAACAAAGGAAAGCAGGAATTCCGATGATGTAGATCTTATATCAACCTCCAAAACCGTCCTGTCCGGAATAATATTGGATGCCTTTCCGCCTTCTTTTATTATCATTCCAATTACAGCATGCTTATCATTCTTTACCGAATCCCTCATATTATTTATTGCAACGTATGAGGTTACCAGGGCATCCAGGGCATTTATTCCATAATCCGGTGATGCTGCCATGTGTGATGCTATTCCCTTAAATGTAAATTCTATTTCTGCATCAGCCAGTGCTTTTGACCCAACTGCCCAGCGATCATCAGGATGCATTCCTATTACAAAATCTACATTGTTAAATGCATTATTAGCCGCCATTACTGCCTTGCTGCCGGCATAATCACCGATGCCCTCCTCTGATGGTGTGCCGAATACAACAATTTTACCGTTTTTTATTAAATTTTTTAGTATTACTGCCGTACCGTACGACCATGCAGCTATTAAATTATGCCCACATGAATGCCCGTTGGGCAATGCATCATATTCTGTTAATAAACCCACCACTGGTGTGCCCACCCCATATTCTGCCCTGAAGGCTGTCTTCATATTCATATACGGGTTTGTTATGGTAAAACCATTTTCCCTCAGTTTATCCATTATTAGCCCTGATGATCTGTATTCTCTGCTACCGGGTTCTGCAAGGTTGTATATCTCCTTTGACAGTTCTATAATTGAGGATTTGTTTTCATTTAATAAGGAATCTATATCCATAAATCATTATTGGTAATTTATTAATATCTTTATCTAAAATTATGCCGGCTTTAACTGTGATTTTATAATATTATTCGCCGTTTCAATAAATATTTTCTCCTTACCGGCAGGTATTACACCGCCTGCGGCAATATCATGACCACCGCCGGATCCACCAGCCTTTTCACAGGCTTCTTTCATAACAACTGACAGGTTTAAACCTCTGGATACAAGTGATTTTGTGCCCCTTGAGGAAATTTTAATATCCTCGTCTCCTGAATTAAAACCAATTACGGGTTTATCAGGTTTCATTGCATATAATCCTATTGCACCGGATATTGGACCTGCCATTTCTGATTCCGGGGAATAAAAATATCTTAAATACTTTTCCTCCTTTATTTCAGAATTTGCCCTGTATATGTAATCAATTAATTTTGTTTTATATATTTTTACATTATTTAGCATATCATTTTCAACGCTTTCATCGCCCAGAAAATACTGAACGGGCACAGACTGGTTTGCGGTTCTGCTGTTTCCATCTATTATTGAATTTAATTCCTTTGATGAGAAGCCCAGATCATTGAAATATAAAATATCACTTTCCAGATATTTGATTGCGTCTATTCCAACATTATTTTCAAGCAACTTTAATGACAGGATATTGCCAAGCAGTTTATTCTCATCCGTTGTAAGTTCCATAACACTTTTATTAGCATCGATATTATTCCTACTGAGAAGGACTCCAACATCATCTGGATAACCTGTTAGATTAATAAAAAACGGGTCTATGGAATATGTAATTCCATCCTTTATATTGCCCTCAAAATTTAATACGTGCTTTGTTGAATAAATATTATAATTATCATATAATAATTTATTTAAGCCAGATAAACCGCCTATGTCCTGTTTATCTGCCATTACACCTGCCATAAAAAATGGAAACAGATCCCTGTTGCTTTCATCAAGAACTAATGAGAAAATAAATGCCATTGTTGCACCGCACGCCTCCCTTGTGCCATTTATCCCGTAATCCCTGGCATTTATGTTTATACCCTTAACATCGGTTTTATTATAAAAATGGTGATCCAGAATTATGAATTTTTCATAATCTGAAATTGACTGCGCCTGTGCTGACCCGGCATCAACTATAATGTTTAAAATATCCGGATCCTCATCATATAATTCCCGGAATCCCTCATTGTCAAGGTTTTTTACATAACCGGAGTGATATTTGATATTTAATTTCTCCAGTGCTTTTAGTAAAATAATTGATGAGCTTACACCATCACCATCGTAATGTGCCAGAACCCTTACGAATTTATTTTCTTTTAGAAGGTCAGAAGCCTCTGTTAAAATATTAAATAAATTTTCATTTAAAATGTCTTTTATCATCAGGATACCTCCAGGGATCCCTATCCCTTCAGGGGTGGGTGGAATTGGATATTAAATTTCAATCCTTTGCCGTACTTTCTCAGATTTACCTTTCCTACATTTACATCCATCTTTTTCCCTCTTTTTTAACGATCGCCATTGCTGGCATTAAAGATTAGTTTAGCATATTTAAAACGGAAACCATAAGATCCCGTCCAGTCATGCCTGACTGTAGGTTCACACCGGGGTTGTTAGAGGAGTTTTTTAAACCTAACACACTGAGGATTCTCTCTCAGTTTAATACTCCATCCTGGAGCGGGTCACAGTTGCCACAGGCCTGTGGAGCACCAGTGGGTGTGTATGTATCTCTCTTTCCTAACCTCTGTTTTTCTTTCATATTTTTAAAGCCCCCTAATCAACTCTTTCGTTGCCCTCACGGAACAAGCCCACGGCTTTAGTCGTGGGTAGTCGACAGAACTCTATTTAGTGACCAGTCATTTGATAAACGACCTGTACGCTTATAGTATCTTACCAGTCTCAGGATTTTTGCCATTATTAATTCTTTTCCCCTTTCATTGCTGATATCCTTTTTATTTAAAAGGAGATGCTTTGATACATTTTTATACCTCTTTATGAGGAACTGCAAATCCTCAGGTACCTCATCCTTTACACCATTTTCTTCCAGTACCTTTGTCATCTTTTCATGTAATACAGGCCTAACTCCTGGAACTGTATACTGGTCTCTCAGTTTAATACCTATCATTGAGGTTGACATTCCATCCTTCTTTAACTTTACTACCTCTTCCTTTATCTCATCATCTGAAAGCTGGATCCATGAAGGTCTCTCAGCCATTGAAATTCTTCTTGATCCGGATTTTCCTCTCTTACGTGTATGCATTCGTGCCATAGAAATCCATAGTGTATTATTATTATAAATTTATCTTTTTTGTTTTTTTGCTCTTTTCATATTTAACCTGTGTGCAGGAAAATAAAAAAATGGCATTTCCCTAATCCACTACTGACATGAACCTTTCATATTCCGTTATTACTTCCATGCCTGCAGACCATATTGTTAATTCACCATCAAATATGGAATATGAGCTGTATTTATCGTACAGATCTGTTATAAAATCGCCCTCGGAGAAGCCTCCTATTACAACGTTGAGGTCTTCATCATTTATAACTTCAGAAACCTTTGATCTGGTACCTCCCGGAGACAGCACTATGGTTTTGCCATCAAGTTTCTCAAGAAATGGTATCAGTTTTCCATTGCTCAGGGATAGTAATACATTGCCATTGTTTTCTATGGTTTTCTTCCTGAATAGATCCTCTATTAACCCTGTAAATCTATTATATGATTTTGGTAAATTGACCTCTGGATTTATGTTTATTATAAAATTATTTTTTGTATGGATGTAAATATTCAGTAACTTATTCTTATTCAGTATGGATTCCATTGCCATTTCTAAAAACATATAGATGATATCAGGCCTTCCAAATCTATTTGATTTTCCAGGAAAATATTTATCTATTGATGCATGCATATAATTCGAATCCAGTAGCATTTCACCTGCGTGCTTACCGTTTTTTGATGCGATTTTTCTTATTGCAGGATCGTGCAGCATTCTTTCAGGTATTAGTTCCAGTTCTGCATCGGCAATAATTAATCTTAACATTATTGCATATCATAACCTATGATTTACTGTTTTCTATTAATTTTACCCTTTTAGCGGTTGATGGATGGTCTAAACTTAACGACCTCATTACATTATCCGGTATCTTATCTATATTTGATATTTTTTCCAGTGCATCTATTAAATACTGCCTGTCTACATATTTCACTGCGTTTAGATCTGCCTTTACCTCGTTTCTTCTTTTCATTGCCGGTACACCTAAAAATACGAATACTAATAGTAAAAGAAAGAATGCTGGAAATAAAAATATACTGTTTGTAACCGAACCTACTGATACCAGATTTATAAGTATTATATACACTATGAAATTTATAAATGATGTTTTACTGTTATGCTTTAATTTTATGTGCGATAATTCATGGGCAAGTACCGCTATAATTTCATTGTAATCAAGTACATTCATTAAAAAACTCGTGATGAAAATATATGCCTCCTTACTGTTTACCTCAAATGCATTTGCAATTCTATTGTTTGTATTTAATATATAAACAGTAGGGTCTTTTATATTCATTTCTGTGGATAGCTGTGATACCTCATTATTTATGAAAATATCACTTAATTTAACAGATTTCCGTATAAGAAAGTGTATTATAGGATTGTTTAGGGATATTACCCATATAAAAATTATAAAGGCATTCAGGACAACAAGGTATGAGTACTCATGAACTATTTTTACGGTACCTTCCAGTACCAGTGCTATAAAGAAAAATATTGATATATAGATAACATACCTCCAGCTTAAATCATTTGTCATATAGTTGAACACATCATTTTCTGAGGTGTTATCACCTTTAAGCCTACGTTTGAAATATATAAATAGCACTGCAATAATTATAATTATTCCGAGCATTACAAGGGCAACATAGATTGAGAACTTTACCCCGGACAGCAAGATATATGCAATTAAAATTAAAAATAATGACGTGTGCGATATTATGGCAGAGGTTTTCAGGGTTTCCTTTTCCGTGTTATTTTCATTATCACCGGGAGCTTCCATATACATATAAATTAAAACGTTTATTTAAGTTATTGTATGATACCAATCACGTCCTGGTGGTGTGTGTTTGATACTGCATAAAAATAACTGCGGGAAAATAATTCCATAACAAGTAGTATCATATGGTAGTAATGGTAAAAATATAGGTAAGCAGTTACCGCAGGAAATACATATTAAAAGCAAGATAAAGTATTATGCAGACTATTATGGGATACCATAATCCATCACCTATACTGAGGCCACCCACAACACCAAAGGTTCTCTGGTGGTGGCCATGTAAGCTATCACTTATCACGGAACCAATTGAAATTGGCAGGAGAGTGAAGAGGAATGTTTGAAGGTTAATTCCCAGTGAGTGCATATATAAATTTAATACCGCCCAGACTATTAATAATACACTTATAACTATGAGATCCCCTTCATAGGAACTCCCAACACCGCCAGGCATTTCCCTGAATATTATTAGATAGCCAGCGATTGAGGCAAGTACCATTATTATTAGAAGAATGATGAAATTAATAGAGGCTCCATGCCAGTTGTATTCCACAAAGGGCAAAATAGAGATAAAGAATATTCCAAAAACTCCTAAATTGATGCCGTTATAGGAATCTGGATTTAAATCAAAAATGTATACAAATGAAATAATGTAACACAGTGCCAGAATGGTAAGGAACATATATGGTTTCAGGAAGTAATACTCGCTGGATTGATATGTAAAAACATCCATAATAATAAGCACCGCATATAAAAGCGACATTCGAATACTTTGCGTTCCAGCTTTACGCCTATTATTGGAATTTTCTGTTTCCATTATACTGTTTTTAAGAAAAACTGTTCCGGCTGTGTGCCTGCTAACCAGAAAAATTGTTCCAAAAATAGCGGAGAATATTATAGGTATTGATATTAGGTAAAGTAGAGAGAATCTAATCATTCCAGAAAAGTATGGAATGTCAGGAAGCAGAAGGGATGATATGGATACCCAGTACCATAAGAGGTAATACATTACAGGGTCAATGTCCTCAATAAAAAATAATGAAATAATAGATATGGCAACATCAAATAAAAGTATGTAAATAAAACCATTCAAATTGAGAAAAGAAACCTTAAAGAAATATTCTTCAATGCCCAGAAATGAAAAAATTATAAGTGCTAAAATGAAAAACTTCAATCCATAAATATTAACACCGGCACCCACCTGAGTTCACTCCACAATGATAGTATAGCCAAACTATTTATATACTTATTCCAGATTCAATGAGCTCACACGCTCCTGCATATATGCCAGGGTGATTCCTGATTAGCTTAAGTACCTCATTTTTAGTGATGACAGGTTCGCCTGTTATTATAGTTGAATTGACTTTAGAGGAGCATTTCAGATCTACGTAGCAACCAACCCTCTTTTTTCCAGAATATGAAATTCCAGATCTCCTTAGGTACTTCCTCCATTCATCTAATTCCGACTTGAGTATGATAATATGAAATACGCGCAGATAGGGATTTGGTGAAATCTTATATCTTCCATTTGTCCACACCTCTACAGCTGTGCTACCTGTCCATGCCTTTTTCCATGGAGCATGTGTAATTATATTTCTAACTCTATCCCATTCCATTATGCGTGTATCTGGTCTCTCTGACAGTGGCAGTACTCTGTATTTCCCACGATCTACCCTCTCAACAATTCCTCTCATTTTCAGCTCTGATAACAGCTTTGCAGATCTTGAATTTCCGGTTAGAATTGCAAGTTCCTTTGCTGTAAAT
Organism: Thermoplasmata archaeon; assembly: GCA_021797025.1. Next base: position 13,112 of record JAKAAK010000003.1, on the reverse strand, counting down.
TCATTCTCACCGAATCGTGAAATTATAACATCTGAATATGTTAGAGTCATATTCCTATATATTCGGAATTTATATTTAAGTATAGTGCAAACTCCCGCTAATGCCTACCTGCTGACGGTTGCTAAAATTCCTGTTTGCCATAATGTCCTGCCCTGTTTCATTTTCCTGCTATATCAAGGCATTCTTTCAGTGAAAAGCTAAATTACTTGATTAGGGAACCCATCACATCCTGAAAGAATACTTCAACTCCTTTTTGCTTCACGCTTTCCCTTCCCACAAAATAGGAGTAATCACCATTGAACTCAAACGAATACTCATAATCCCCCTCAAGGAATTTTCCGGGACCCCTAAATAGAATCATTTCCTGTGCATTTCTAAGGGCTTTTTTCAGAAAGAAATATACCGAATCCACCTCTTTCTCGTCCAGGTGGTCTGAGACCTTTCCCTGATATGACATACACCATACAGGTAAATTCCTGAAGAAAATAAATTCCTTCCCGGGTGGCCATTTTCTCCCAGCATATGAGTCATGGTACTGCCAGTCCCCATCAATGAAGACATAATCAACAAATCCCGGAAGTATGGGGTTGCCTGATCTATGGGTCATTGAGATTTCTATGGGTGCAGAGTACGTATTCTGATGAGCCTTCCAGATGAATTTTAATAATATATCCCGATCTACATTTATTTCCATACACTTCACCAGTTTCTATGTTATTTTTCTGATAGTTCAATCATGTATTTTACCAGTTCCTCAGGTTTTGTAACCATGGGCCAGTGGCCTGTCTCAATTGTTTTATAATGGCCTGTAAGCCTGTCAGCATAATTTTTAATTTTCTGATAAATTTCCTCGGATGTTTTACCTCCCCGGCCCATTATGCAGAATATATATGCCTTTTTAACCGCATCAAATTTATCTGAAATCACTATTGGGTCTGTTCCGAGTCTTAGTGGCCATGGTGCTCCTTTTTTAAGCATCCAGTCCCTGTCCTTGCCTTTAACATCACTTCCTATTTCTTCAATTATTTTATCTGTCAGTGGAATTCCAAAAAATCCGGGAGGAATATGACCAAATTCAGATTCAGGGTCCATGGATCCCTGAGGGGTTCTAACGTTTTCAGGTATAACTGCATCAATATACATAATGAGTTTTATCTTTTCTGGTATTCTATCAGCAACTACTGATACGACTTTCCCCGCAAAACTGTGCCCTACCAGAATAATATCATTCAGATCATTGTATTCTATGAAGTTAAGGACATCCTGTATGGCGGTTTCCATGTTTATATCCTGTGACGCAAGATGTATCCTCTCTCCCATGCCCGTTAATGTTACCGGGTACACATCATAACCATGTTTTTCAAGTAATGGTGTTATTTTTTTCCACACCCATGCACCCAACCATGCGCCAGGAACAAGAACAATGTTTTTAGATTGCATTTGTTAATAAAATACAACTCTGCTAATAAATATTCTGCTTCAAAGGGAGAAGCGGTGGCTGATACTACAAAAATGGCATATTCATGCAGGGAGGCATAATAACTATCCGGTTATTTAATTAAGAGGATAGGTTGGGATTTGGACCCAAGTAAATGAGATCTGCAGTCTCACGCATCACTGCTCTGCCACCTATCCGTTGTTTGATATTACAAATTTATATTTATCTTTTTATGATTTATGTAACCGACCACTGGAATATGCAGGTATACATAATGTTATATCATTAGAAATTCAGGGATCAGATATCACATAAAACTGTAAAATACGATACGGTGGAAAGAATTTAATGCTTCCCGCTCATACAACACCGACCAGTTACATTAAAAGGAAAAAATTTTATTAATGGTTGCGTTTTAATATTAATGGGTTTCAGTATAAGTCAAATACACTCAATTTTTATATTAATCTCATAGGTGATAAATAAAATGTATTCAGCCAGTATATACCAATATGGTATTAACAATTCCGGAATTACTTATACATTCAATGCATTAAGTAGAGATTTTTCTGATTATTCTCTGTTCTGGCAACAACAAACGGAACGCATATTTAATGGATTAACTATAACGTTGTTTTCTGAAGCAGATAATTTATTGAATTCTGAAGAAAAGAATGAACTTTATAAGTTTATATTTTATACATACGCCAAAAATGATGATTTAAATAAATGTGATATAAGAATATTTAATGATTATGATGATGATTCAACTGATATATACATTGAATACCATATTGATAAAACTATGGATAAAATGGATTTAATTAAATATATATCACAATTACAGTATGAATATATAAAGGATGCCAGTGAAAGCATTATTTCAAAATTATACATAATGGTAAAACATAATGAAACCATGTGAATTTTTAAAATAGATAAAATAATGACAGATAATTATCAGATCTAAATAATAAAGATTTATAAAGAATGAATTAATTATTATATTAGATGACTCGGGTAGGTATATATACTCATGATTTTAAATTTTACCATGATGTGATCAGAGATTTGAAAAGATGGAATCTTCCCTTTTACAGTATAACTGACCTTTATTCCATACCTAAGGATATTTCAGTGATCTTAAGCTCTAATAAGGATAATATAAAATTGCCGAACCAGATTAAAGCAGATAATTCAGTGTGTGGAATAAGAATGTGCCTTTCAATGCTCTTAGACAGGGATAGATTTAATAATATTATTATAGGCATAGATCCAGGCCCTAGACCTGGCATAGCTGTTATGGCAGATAACGTTTTAATGGAAGCCTATGAATGCCCGGCAATAAAAAATATTCGTAAAGAAATTTTGAACATAATCCACAGCTACTCATATGCATATGTAATGATAAAAATAGGCAATGGTGACAGACCGAACAGGGATTCAATAATAATGGAATTAAAAAATATCGCACCGATGGCAATAGTCAATGAGGAAAATACAAGTACACCGCATAAAATACATGATAATGCACTATCAGCAGCCAGAATTACAATGATTATTGATAAATATGATAGTACAAGGGTACCTGAAAAATTTAGTAGAAAAAATATTTACGATAAGGAATTTACAACGTTACATTCCCTGATCTCATGATTTTGTTTTCGGTAACTTCTTCTTCCTTCTCTTCCATTTTGGCACTCTTACCGTGTTTCTTCTTCCCGAAGCCAGTAGAAGGAATATTGCAAATGCCACAGCGACTGCAGCTATATAATAAATCCAGCTATAATTCGGTGGTGTTCCATAGTAGAAAGTAGTAGATGATTTACCCGATACCGTTATATCAGGATTATTTGTTGATATGAATAATGTATCCTTGCCTCTTGGTATTATAGCTGCCGGTACGGTAATATTAATCTTAGATGTGGAATTTGGCCCTATCCTGTCAATATGTTTTGAACCGACGGAAACACCATTGATGGAATAGCCTACCGTAATATTATATATTGGGCTGGAGACAGAATTTTTTATTGTAGCATTTAATTTTACTGGATTACTTACATTGAAATTTATGACATTTGAACTTACAACCGTTGAGTTTGTTTGATTTAATGCCGTACTCTTTATGTTAACATAGACGGTCTGGCAATTTGATGGAGCCCTTACACCTATAACAAATTTCGAATTGTTATGGGAACTTTCATGATACCCTGAGGGGGAGAAGTTTGTTAGATTTGTACCACCGAAATATGCACTTACCGAGTAATTGTGATAACCTGATGTTTCATTTACATATATATTAAATTTTTCACCCTTATATACAAATGATGGGTAGCTAATTGCCGGAGAAAATGATGATGCTGTACTTGGAGTACTGTTGTTTGCATTATTTACACTGTAATTGTTCTGAACCATGGATAAACCGGATAATGAGACCATTATGAACACAACAGATATAATTATTATTAATTTAGTTTTCATTTATCTTACCTCTTTCCCCTAGACCTTGCTGAAGACCCTATTAATCCTATTAATATAGCACCAGCTATTATGCCTATTCCTATGTATATTGTCATTACAGGATTTGCTGTGTAATCATTAACTATACTAGTGCCGGATGAACCTGTGCCTACCGATGCACTCTGTATTTCCGGTGTTATTGTTACATTATGCTGTGTACCGTTATAATATGAATGGAAGTCTATTAAATCACTGCTACTCAATTTAGCCGATGATATATCATACGCATAAACATATACCGTTGCCTTCTGACCGTATGTTAATGTAACATTATTAGCCATTTTTCCATTGTAAACAGTATATGTACCTATACGGAATACCTTGCTTAATGATGCGTTATTTGTTACATTGAAAGTAACTGTTATGTTTGTATTGCCGGTATTTTCAATTGTTACCGGAAGCATATTTAATGTACCGTTAGCTATTGCATATTCCTTTATGCTGGTATTGCCAGAATTTACAGTATAATTGTATAATTTACTAACATTAACCGTTATATTGCCTATAGTTTTATTTTCTAATGTATTGTTTAATTTTATGGGTACACTGTTATTGCCTGCAGGAGCGTTGGGTACTGTTATATTAACGTACACTGTGGTGTTTTTACCCGGTGTTAAATGGAAGTCTTCCTTATTAAATACCATTTTCCATGCAGAATTGCCCGAAGAAAGATTTAATGTGTTGTTTGTATTGCCATTGTTTGTTAATACAAACTTTTTTTCAACTGTCTGGCAAACCTTTGGGTCAACGGATGTTGAATTTATTGTATAGCCGAACACATTAACCTTCTTAAGGTGTAAATTAATGTATTCAGTACCGCTTATGTATTTTGTTACTGTATTACTGTATGTTATATCCTTATTATATGTAGTGTTATATTTAACCTTGCTTGATTCAAATTTAAACGTGTTTTCAGGCAGTAATACTTTCTGCATTGATGAGTTTACGATTAATTCAGATGGACCTGTAATTTTAACATTATTGCTTATTGGTTTATTGTTATAATATACGTAAAGATGTGCATAGTGTGCATTTGTAAGTGTTATATTATCCGTAACGTTTGTGAATGGTTTTAACGTTATATTATTCATATAGGCATATTTATCATCTGTGCTTGTTATATATATGCCATATGTATGGGCGTTTAATGATACGTTATAATAACCCTTGCTGTTTGTTCTTAGCGTTTTTATTATAGTTCCATTGCTTATTATATGTACATATGCATAGCTGGCTGGAGAGCCATTCTGTGTTACATAACCACTCATATAATCCTCTACCCTGTGTAGGGCCAGCGTTACATTTATATTTCTATTGCCGGTCAGGTTTGTTTTGCTTGATCCATAATATTTATAAGCACCGGTTGAGTTTGAATATTTACCCGAAGTTGTTATGGTTATATTGCTCTTATCCGCAGGTAATACTATGCTTATATTTTTACCTGTGAAATTCAGCGATAAACCATTGTAATCTATAATATATGGTGTTGATACGTTTAATGAATTTGTTATATTTAAATCATAACCTGATTTATAAACCGGTGTGTATGTTGTATTTTTGTTTATATACATTGCTGTAACATTTGCAGTTGTTCCGTTGTATGAATACACCGTATAGTTGCCAGCAGGTAAATGATTTGGATTATATCTTATACCGTTTTTGAATACGTATGTTGTATAATTCTTACTGTTTGTTAATGAGAAATTAAGGTATGTATTTTTGTCTATTGTCCTGCTTTTCATTATTGCTGTTGTGCCTGTGATTTCAGGTGTAATATATGCGTCTTTACTGCTGAATGATGTGTAATATATACCGGGAGCTATACTGTGTGTTACAGTGCCATCGGTAAAGGTGAGATTGTATGTATTGTCAGGACCGATAAGATGTATCGTTCCATTAAAGTTCAGTAATTTTGAATTGTTATAAAGGTTAAATGTAGTACTGTATGTATTCTGGTATGCCGTGTATGATAATGATGTTGAGTTTGTTATTTTTACCATTGTACCGTGGTAAAATACCGACTGAACACTAATATAACTCTTATTTACAGCAGGATAACTTACTATTGCCTGGCTATTTTTTAACTGGGCAAAGAAGAACGGGAAGCCGTGATAGTATACAGTAGCTATCCCCTCCATTACCTTCTGATTTACATTGTTATTGGATGATGCAAGTACAGTTGTATTATATGGTATATTTAGATTCATGTTAAGATATCTCGTGGAACTTACATTAAGGTAATTAAATGATGCAAGCCTTGCACCGGTATATTTACCTAAACCTGCTATTGTATACTGCCCTTCAGGCAAATATACTGTGTGGCTTTTATCCGTATTATTGAAACTGTACTGCAATCTGATATTATTTGATAATACCTCATAAAATCCTGTGTAATTATTATGATTTCTTATATATGAACTAATATGTACCGGTATGGCCTTTGAATAGGCAATATTCAGTGAAGTGTTGCCCGTAACATTGATTGTCCTTATAAATACGCCTGTACCATTGGTAGAATATACCGTATACATTCCATATGGAAGGCTTGTATTATACATTCCATTAACAGGTGTAACGTTTAATGATTCCGAACTGATACCGTTGAAATACAGTGTTACAGTGTTCGTTGCCTTACCATAAAGCCTGGCGGAAAGTTCAGGCTGAATATTTGCCGAAACTGGTGACCCCCAGCCGGTTACGGTTTCATAACCCTTATTTTCTGTATTGTTTGATTTTACCTTTATGGTATAGTTGCCCGGTATAACACCGAAACTTACAACACCCTTTGAATTTGTTATTCCACTTACACTGTAATCAGTGGTGTTCGCAGTAACATGATAACCCGAGAGCGGTTTTCCATTGGTGTTTACATTTACAGTAAGATTGTCCATACTTATATTAATATTCTTTGTTGTGTTTTTACCAAGGGACGGTGAAACTGTACCCACGTCTGTGTAGTTTAAATTGCCTGATGTTACACTTATCTGGTATGTATACGGAGCTATATCTCTTATGGAATAATTACCGTTAATTATTTTTGCTGTATACACTGCATTATGGGTTTTATTATATAGTGTAACATTGCCGTTCTCTATAGTCCTGCTTGATGTTAAATTTAATAACTTAACATGTCCTGATACCTTATTTTTCTGAACTCTTTCATTTACCGTTACATTATAGTTTGAAGCCCTGTTTGCCTCGCCACTGGATATTGTGACATTTTTTCTGGCTATAACCTTGCCGGTCATGTTTAATGCGCCTACACTACCGGTACTGAACGTTATGGTATCATTTCCCGGTAAGCCGGTAAGATGGTAATAACCGGTTGAGTTTGTTGTTGCGACCTGATGTGAAATACCATACTGGTCTGTAAGTGTTACGTGTGCACCGGGTATGGCTTTTCCATCGGATGATGTTAACCTTCCTGTTATATTGGCACCTGGATAATACTGTATTATAGGGTCTTCACTCTGAATTACCTGGGAGCTTAATGGCAGTAGTATCTCTGTTCCCTTATTCTCCTGCTGATATTTATATGCAGTCTGTATAGGTATAAATTTGAAATACTTTTCAAGGCTTGGGTTCTTTTGTATCTGGGTTTGATTGTATGGATTATATAATGAACTGTAATATGATAGTTCAAAGTGGCTCATATTTAATGCCGGCATAGGAGTCATATCTGTCGTGCCGTAGGATATGCCTGGTATGCCCGTTGTTTGCCCAACATCCTGGGGTGTATAACCAATTACAGACCTGTATATGGTTGTATTGTAAAATGCCGGCGAATATAATATTCTGTAGCCGGTTATGGTTGCACTTGCAGGTGTTTGATTTAATGGAAATATGCCGGTACTTGTCTGTGCAAATACATCATAGTAGTTTGTTGGAACCGTTTCACCGTCGTGGGTGTACGATTTTGTATCGGTTAAATATGCAGGAGCATAAAATATTCCCGGATTTGTACCAGAAAATGGGAATAACCCATGGTCTGTCTGTATATATGATATCTGTGAACCTGTTGCCTTTTCAAGGGCTGAATATGCATTTGTTATTATGCTCATGGAATATTTTGATGATAACTGTCCCATTACCAGTGCATGGTATGCATTTCCTGATGATGTTATGTTTACCTGATGGCTTCCGTATGCGCTTGTGTTTAATAGATGGTCGTAACTGTTATGTAAGGGACTTTTGTAAATGGTTTCTATTATATTTGTTTCATTTGATCCGAAATATTTATCCATAACCTGTGTAACGCTGGTATTGAAATGGCCATTTGAATAGGCACCGGGAGTCTGCAATACCCTGGATATGAATAATGTTACTATCTGGCTTTCATTCTGGGCTAACAGAATCTGACCCGCAGTTGTATAACCCTGCTGGAAATCATCTGCCACTGTTGGATGCTTACCCTGTTGAAGTTCCTGGAATCCATAATCCCACCACGATACATACGCAGGCCTGTGAGATAGGGATTCATTGGTGTTCTGTGTTGCAAGCCACTGGAATGACTGGGATAATGGCTGTGATTTATTGTCAAGCAGTAGTCCGTAGTTGCCCAGATATGATGATGTTGATGAACTGTTAAGGTGCAGTGGAGATAAGGTAGAATTTATCTGATTATTATAATATGCTGCATTGTTTTCCGGTACCCCTGCGGATACAGATCCCATACCTGAGGGTATAATCAATGCAAGTATAACTATTATGGCGAATACTGCCTGGATCCAGTTTATATTGCCCTTTATTGACCTTTTAATTGTGGAATGGCTTACTCTTTTCTTCACGTCTTTTGTTTTCAATAAATCTGCAAAGTAAACTATTAATCCACCACCAAGTATTGCATATGCGGGTGCTGCAGTTACATTAAACCTTGCAGCCTCAAAACTCATGAATACAGAAAATATAGAAAATATCAGTACAAGTAATAATGCCTCGCTCTTAACCTTCAGGAATCTATATACTATGTACGGTACACCTGCAACACCAAGAAGGAATAAACCCGGACCGAACCCAGATATATATGATCCAAGTACTGGAGCCGCTGCTTCTGCTATTGTTGAATATAACCTTGATTTAACAAAGTATCCATCTCCTGTAATTAATTCCCTCAGTATTGCCGGATTTGTTTTGCTTAATACGAATAGGGAAACGGTACTTACAATAATTAATGCCGGTATAGTCATTATCCATGGTTTTCTTGCAATGATATTTATTAATATTCCGAAGCCTATTATTAATAAGCCCATAGCCAGTGGTGGAAAATACCAGGGCATAAGCATTTTTGTTACATAATAATAATAGTAACCGAACGGGAATGAAAATGCTATAAATATCGTTATCAGATAGGTTAAATGACCGGTTGGTTTTCTTGTAAACAGGTTGTACAATAACTGTACGGCAACATATATTAATATTATAACCTCTATATACGGGAATCCCTGCCATATAACAATCAGGCCACCCAGGGATACTGCGGCCATTAAGGCGTAAATTGTTGATATTTTATTTTCCCTGTAGAAGTTAATTATTGAGCTATAATATGATCTATAATCCGTTAATTTCTTTATTATAATGCTTTTATTTGATGTTATTATAGCCTTTTCAAAGAAATATATGGCAAGAAAAGCGAATATTAACTCAGGTGTATGTGCCCTCCCATCCGATAATATACCGGATGTTAGATTGCCTGGCATTATTGCATAAAATAATGCGGCTAACATTCCTGCCTTTTTGCCGAATATTTCCTTTGTTATCAGGTATACAGGTATTATTAATAATGCACCGTAAAATGCATCTGATTCCATAAATGCATAGTATGCTGCCTGGTGTAAGCCTAATATTGGTGAGAGCAGGTATGAAACAAATACTATGCTCCACTGGTAAAATGGTGGCCTTAAGTTACTCGTACCTATAGGATATGCCAGACCATTGGTATATATTAACTGGCTGTGGTGACTCAGTATATACTGAACGATATAATAATTAAAATACGGGTCACTACCTCCTGAAACGTTTAGATATGAGTCTTTAAATGCTTCCGACCATACAAAAAAATTGGCAAGGAACATGTATAGTGCCAATAGTATTAGAATTACTGGGAACTCAGGGTATCTATTTATTTTCTCTTTAATGCTATCTGTAATACTCATAATTAGAGATAGATAATGAAATCTTTATATAAAAATTTACGCTATGTTCAGCAGAGCATATTTTTAAATTCATTTATATTCAAATTTTATATTCCTGTAAAATCCGAGTTTATTTCTTTTTACGTATAGAACATAGGAAATAACTATTATAACATATATTATTATAAAATAATTTATGGAAATATAGTAACCTGCATTGCTTGTAAATGATAGGACAAAGGCAATAATAAGGAAAACTGATGATATAACAGGGATGAAAAATTTATTTTTAGTGTATAATTTTATTAATGATATATTGGAAATTATATGTATTATTATGTAAAGGAAGCTTATTATTCCTGCTATTATTACAAACGCTATAAAAACCCCTATAAAATAGGTTAATATTACTGATATAAATATTGATGCCAGTAATAGTATTATTATGAGATTTTTCTTTTCTGGCATGTGTTTTATGTTGAAATCGCTGTAAAATCTTGGTATTAAATTTATAAATGCATTTAAATATGATACACTGAGGTTAAAACCACTCATTATGCCGAAGAATGCAAAAAATATTAAGAATGGAAGACCCAATCTATGGAATGCAAGCTCTGTTATATAAAATGGATTTGATATATAATTAGATAAACCGGAGTAGCCAGAAAAAATCAGTAAAGCAAATGCAGATATGCTCATTATTATGCCTGAAATTGTAAATGATATGAGCAATGATTTCGGTGTGTTGTTATGTGAACTCTGGGTGGTTTCCGATAAGAATATGCTTGAGCCTCCTCCAGAAAAGGCTAAAATGCCGAATATTACACCAAAAAAGAACGGATTTAAACCGAACTTTATTCCGGAAAATGAAAAATCCGGTGACCTGTGAATTATAAAAACTGCACTCATTATAAGAATGAACATTATTTCAAGAAAACCTGCTATTAGGGTGTATTTGATTGAAACCTTTAATCCCGATGAAACAACAAGGTATACCATGCCTATAAAGATGATGATAAAAATATATTCCAGATAGGCATTATAAATTCCAAATAAATTGAATATTGAGTATAAAAATCCTGATATAAACATTGATATATTCGGCACTGTCAGTACTGAATACATAACATACAACAGGAGTACAAAAATGCCAAAATCCTTGCCTAAAATATTGCCCACATAGGAGTAATAACCACCGTTTGTTATATATTTTTTTGATAGTGCATATATTGTATATAATGTAAAATACGATAATAAAAATGAGAATATGACAACAAAGGGCAGCAAGGAACCTGAATATAATGCAATTACCGAGAATAGGGCTATAAAATCAAGCATCGGACCTATGGAGGTGAATGACTGCATCACTGCCTCCTTTAAATTTAGGTATTTCATGTTACCGTATTAAAATAGAAAATAAAAGCTATTTGGTAACAAAAGGTTATGTGTATAATTTTGTGTAAATATAAATCCCTGCTACAAATAGAATGAGCTATTACTTTAAATGCAGGGATATTCACTTAGAGGTGTACTTTATAAATACACAAAATAATGTACACGATCGTGCAAACATTAATAAGTAATATTATGATAAAATGTTATGAGCGAACAGGTATTAGCAGAAGAGTATGCTTATTTCGCAGAGATTAAGACGGATCTTTTGAAGGAACAGGAGGGGAGATATGCCCTTATTAAAGGCAGTAAATTGATCGGTGTTTTTGATACCGACACTGATGCCTACCAAGTCGGTGTAATGCAGTTTGGTAATGAAGCGTTTCTCATAGTAAGAATTTCTCAAGAAGACGAATATTATTGGATACCGACACTGGAATTAGAGTTGTTAGATGTCGATATTAAGTAAGATTTATCATGCATCTGGAAAGATCGGTTCAGGGATGAGCATAAATAACAATTGGGGTAAGCCCGCAGCAGAAATGGAATTTTGAATCCCCTAGAATAATGTAGAAATGCTTACTGAAAGATATTCCTTATAAATACACAAAATAATGTACACGATCAACAAAAACAAAAAAAGATAAAATAATGTTCCATATTATGTTTAATGAATGATTTAAAGAAGCTTCTTTTAAGGGAATTGAATAAAAGGAAGTACTCCGGAATGGCACAGTATGAAATAGAGGCATTATATGCCTTTTCAAGGTCATATATTTCTGAAACATTAACGTCTCTGGAGAAGAACAATATAATAATAAGAAAAAATAACGGTAAATTAACAAAGAGAATATGGTTAATTGAATATTATCCAGATGTAATAGATAATTATATCAGGATTGGCATACTGAAATCAAGCGAATACTCATTGTTTTTATCACTGGTAAATGAAATAAAGGATAATAAGATAAAAATTATTCCATATAATAATACAGTAGATTTAATGAATGCAGTCGTTAACAATGCATTAGAATTTGCATTATCGCCTGTATTCTCACAGATAATTTTCTCACTGACAAACAGCAATATACTGATGCTTGGACCCGTTTCATCCGGAGGGTCCTTTATTATGGAAAATAATATGGATAATAATATATTCTATACCTCAGAGGTTTCATCAATGATGCTTTTTACAGGGGAATTTTTTAAGAGAAACAGTGATATAACCATAAGGACATACAGTAACCCGTTAAATGGGTCAAAAGAGTTTGAAAACAATGGAAAATACATAGCCATATGGGAACCATATGCGAGTTCTATACAGGATAGGGGATATAAAATTATAAATGATTATAAAAGCCTGATGGATGATGATCCGTGCTGCTTTATAGCCACAAATAAATATTATTATGCAGACAATAAGAAATTTGTAGATGATTTAATATGGAAATATAAAAACTATAATAAATTTGATAATTCTATTCTGGCATATATCTCCAAAATTACAAAAATAAAAAAGAGTACAATTGAAAAATCACTGCACAATTATAATTTTAAATTAAAATTTGATTTAAATGATATGAAAACATATATTAAAAAATTAGGCATTATAATATCGGATGAGAAATTAA
>JAKAAK010000111.1 GCA_021797025.1 Thermoplasmata archaeon | reverse complement strand
TAAATCATATATTCTCTGGGGCAGTCCACTTCCTGATAGAGCTTTCCGTCTATAAAGCCGGTTTCCGGTTTGCTTTTCAGTAATTTCAAAACATTATTGAATGTTCTAACAAAATCCTCATTATGCCCTTCCTTAACTTTGTAGTATAACCCCACATGAATCATGCTCTTCATATTGAACTGATTCTAATAAATATTTCCGTTGAATTACTAAATGATTTGACACTGACATACATGATTAGAATTCATTCCAAAATATGAAATTTGTTTATAATGAAAAATATAACTATAAAGTAATTTAAAAAAATTATTTTTAGTAGTCTCCACCTGGAGGCATACCACCCGGTGATCCGCCCTTGGATGATCTTGTTGCTATAACATCATCGATCCTAAGTATCATTACGGCTGCTTCAGTTGCGGCCTCAACTGCCTGTTTCCCAACTCTGATAGGCTCTATGACACCGGTTTTCTCCATGTCTTCCACGTTTCCTGAAAAGACATTTATACCATATGTTTTCTTTCCGTTGGCGTGTTCACTCCTTATTTTTATGAGGATATCGATGGGATCAAGTCCTGCATTCTCTGAGAGTGCCCTGGGAATTTCCTCCATTGCATCTGCAAACTTTTCAATGGCTAGTTGCTGCCTTCCACCGACCTTTGATGCATAGTTTCTCAGATTGAATGCAATTTCCTCAGCTGCTGATCCACCACCTGTTACGTATGCCCCATCCTCAACTGCAGCCGCAACTACATGAAGTGAGTCGGTCAATGATCTCTCTATTTCATCTGCAACGTGATCGGTTCCTGCCCTTATTAGAAGGCTGATTGCTTTGGGATTCTTGCTGCCGGTGACAAAGGTCATGTAGTCATCACTAACTTTTCTTTCCTCCACTGTTGCAGCTATTCCGAGATCTGATGCTGTTATTTCCTCTAGTGATGATACTATGGCTGCGCCTGTTGCCTTTGCAAGTTTGTCCACATCGCTTTTCTTTACCCTTCTCACTGCGTATATTCCAGCCTTTGCAAGGTAATGCTGTGCCATGTCATCTATTCCCTTCTGGGTTATAACAACGTTTGCGCCTGTTGCCTTTATTTTATCAACCATTTCCTTCAGAACATCCTCTTCCTGCCCCAGAAACTTCTGTATCATGGATGGATCGCTGATCTGGAGGTTTGTGTCAAATTCTGGTTTCTTTATTTCCAGTGCCACATCCAGCAATGCGATTTTTGCATTTTTTACAACTTTCGGCATATTAGGGTGCACTTTTTCCTTGTCCAGTATGATGCCGTCAATTAATTCTGTCTGGTCGATTTCCCCGCTGTTTTTCTTTATAATCTGAAGATTATCGAAATCAACAAGATATTTGCCGTCTCTCTCCTCGGCTATATTCTTTATTGCATTATATGAGATTTCTCCCAGAAGATCCTTTTCAACGGATGCACTCTTGCTGTTAAGCGATGTTTTTGCCATTTTTATTAATATTTCCTTATCCTTTATTGTTACAGGCTTTGATATTTCATCCAGAACCCTGCTTGCCTGTGCTGCTGCGGTTTTATATCCTTCAGTTATTACTGTGGGATGTACATTCTGCTTTACAAGTCCCTGAGCCTGATCAAGCAATGCACCTGCTATTATAACGGCTGTTGTAGTTCCATCGCCCACATAGCTGTCCTGTGTTTTTGAAACTTCAACCATCATTTTTGCAGCGGGATGCTCGACATCCATCTCCTTTAATATAGTGACTCCGTCATTTGTTATAACAATATCTCCCAGGGAATCAACAAGCATTTTGTCCATTCCCCTCGGACCAAGTGTCGATCTAATAGATGTTGCTATTGCCTTTGCAGCATCTATATTCTCGAACATTGCATCCTTTCCACTCTCTCTTTTAGTTCCTTCTTTCAGGATAAATATGGGTTGACCACCAATCATGATTATCAAGTAAGTAAAAATAAACTTCTATATATAGTTTACTATATTAACTCTAATTATATTATATGATATAAATAAATAACTGATTATATATAAAGCTATCACCAGTATTGCCTGTTTTTAGCAAAATCAGTTTCAGCGTTGAGAAGTCTTTTTATTAGATCTTCCTCATGCAGATATGATACTTCAAGTATCCTTGATGCTATCTCTGGACCAACACCCCTTGCAGCCATTACCATTATTGCTGTTATACCATATTCCCTAACAAGATGTGCATTTTTAATAAGCCTTTTCCGTGTTTTTTCATCTATTTTTTTGGATATTGATTCCTCATCAAATTTGGATATGGAAGCAACCAGCCTGGAATGGCATACCGGGCACTGTATATCTGTTATATCTTTTATTTTTCTGGTTCGCTTATTTCCACATGAGGTACAGTAAAGAATTACTTCCTCATTCATCAATCTCTTTTTTATTGATTCCAGAATAGTCTTTGTGGGCTTCAAAGGCATAATTCTTTCTGAATAATGTGAAAGGAATATATTTGATGATTCCGATATTTTATCCTTGAGTATAAAATTTGAATCCTTCAAATTTTCCAGATATTCTTTAAGCACTTCTATATCCATGTAATCGAATATTAATTTTCTTAATGAATCCTCATAAACAACTGTATTATAATATGAATCCACTATCTTTTCGAAACGTATTCTTGTTATATCGGCCTCGTTTGTGATAATGCCAAATTTCCTTGCCTCATAGAGAAATACATTGTTGAAAAATCTGGATCTTCTGGCAGATGATTTTACATAGCCGTCCAGGTTATTCCTGTCAATATTCATGATCAGGTTCTTTATATCGCCCGCTGAAATATTCCTGGAAACACGCATATAAATATGGTATGGAGAATAATCCATTTCCACACTCTCTCCTGTAATGGATGTGAGAAGCCCTGAGAGAATCTGGGCAAGTGTGAAGTTTCCAAGGCTTCCCAGCAGAATCTGTATGACTATTTCAGAATTATGAGCCTCCACTATGATTCTATCAAGGGTGGCCATGTCATTTTTATACCATTCAGCAAGTGCTGCCCTTCCGTTTTCGTTTACAAAATCAGGGATTATTTTTTTCTTACGATCGGAGGATACACGGGATGCCGCTTCATAGAGTACTGGAATTTCCTCCCCGGTCCAGTGCGGAGCTATTGCAGCTGTTGCAAAAGGCTCAACGTATATCTTATCCTCGTCTATTCTGATTGTTCTCCAAGTATTTCCTTTCATCACAAAATATGAACCCGGAGAAATCTCGTTTATTACATATTTTTCATCCAGAGTTCCTATGAACTGCTTGTTTATTACGTCAATAACACGATAGTTTTTCTCTCCTGCTATCATTGATATGTTCTCTATAAAGTACTTCAGAACAGGATATCTTCTTATTGCAAAATTTCCATCGATAATAATTTTTCTGGTCTTTGATAGTAATTCCAGAACAGAATAATAATCCTCAAATTTTAAATCCCTAAACGGATACGCACCTGTAATAACCCGATAAAAATAGTTGTAATCCATTTTCCTGGAAAAATTCAACTCCAGCATAACCTGATTGGCAACAGTGGATAAAGAATTTTTTCTGATCATGATGTTTTCCAGCTCACCGGATTTTATATTGCCCACGATTGCCTTTGCCTCCTCCAGTTCTATGACATCATTGCAGATCACTGTACCATGTGAAATTTTTTCCAGTGAATGACCGGCACGGCCTATACGCTGTATCATCTTGTTAATCTGCCTGGGCGAGTTGAACTGCACTACCATATCGGCAGAACCCACATCAATACCCAGCTCCAGTGAAGATGTGCATATAAGTGCCTTAACCCTGTTTTCCTTAAAATCCGATTCAGCTGTTTCCCTTGTTTCCTTTGACAGTGATCCGTGATGGACTTCTATATCTGGATTTTTCAGCCATAGTTTCATCCTGAATGAGATGTCCTCTGCAACATACCTTCTATTTACAAATACTATGGTACCGGTATTTTCTTCAACTATGGAGTGAATCTTCATTATGGATCCGGCGTACTGTGGGTCACATGCCATTATTTCAGCTGTTTCCTCATCGCTCTTTTCAGGCATTATTACCTTGATATCCATTTTTTTGTCTATGACAGGTTTCAGTATTTTGCATTTCTTTGATGGCGAGATAAAAAGTGCCAGCTCATTTTCATTCCTTGCAGTGGCAGAGAGACCGATAACCTGGAAATTTCCTGCAAGCACCTTTAAACGCTCCATGGCTATGGCAAACTGTGAACCACGTTCGTTCTGTGCCATCTCATGGACCTCATCGACTATAACATATTTTATATTCTTTATATGTTCACGGAGGCGTTTGCCCATCATTAAAAGCTGTATGGATTCGGGTGTTGTAATAAGTATCTGAGCTGGATTTTTTGATATTTCATTTTTCTGTGCCTGGGTTATATCACTGTGCCTCACCTGTACACGCATACCAAGTGTGTTACAGTAATCAAAAAGCCTTGATAGCATATCTCTGTTAAGAGCTCTGAGAGGGGTAATGTAAAGGAGGGCTATGGCTTCTGGCCTGTCTATGTAAATCCTATTTAAAATCGGTAGTACAGCGGCTTCAGTTTTTCCTGAACCTGTTGGGGATATCAAAAGTACGTTTTCCCCTGAAAGTATTTCGGGAATTGCAAGTTTCTGTGCCTCTGTTGGCTCTATTATCCCGTTTCTGATCACACTTTCTTTAAGTGCGGGGTCAAGCATATCGAAAATATTTCTTTCCTGTACCGGCATCGTTCATTTCCAATAGCAGAATATTATTTAAAATATTCCAGTTGTGCAGTGAATTTAAATTGTGAAAAGTTTATATTATAAATAACAATATTATTACAGTGGATGGAGTTCCACTACATGCCTCGGTGCTGATGACTCCTAAAAAACAGGAAGTGATATTTTGGGATTTGAAAGCATAATTTACAGGGAAGGGCATGGAGATACAGTATTGGATGGAAAGCTTGATCTCTTTAAGGATCTGGCACTGGATGATATTTTTGCTGCTATTACCGGACACATACACGATGCTAAAATTGAATCTATACTATACACGCCTCTAAAATCTGAAGATGATATAAAATACAGGCAGGAAATATTCCTGGATTTCTCAAATAGCAGTGTATACGGTGGAATTAAGTCATTCTCAAACAGTGCTGAAACCCTGCAATACAATATAGAAAAATTGAAAGACATGGGTTCAGTACAGAGAAACAGATGGTTTTTAGATTCTGTATATCTTTACTGTAATTCCATTGTGTCACTGTTGAAATGTCTTGGGAGCGATGCAATAAAATCTTGTGGATTGGATAATTTCCGTGAATATTTAAAATCCTACACAGAATCAGATGCCTTCAAACTATTGATTAAAGAATCCAGTGAGATTGAGAGAGTGATTGAATCGGTCAGGTATACGATTACTATACGGGGCACCAGGATTACTGTCAGAAAGGGTGTTGAATCGGATGATTTCGGTAACGAAGTAATAAAAATTTTTGACCGGTTTCTTGATAGTGAACTAAAGGATTTCAGGGAAAATAATTCATATAGTACAGGCCATGTAGAGAATGCACTGGTAGAATTAGCATCAAGGCTTTATCCGGATCAGTTTTCAATAATAGACTCTTTCTTTGTAAACCATCAGAATTTCATCGACCCTGTAATTCAAAGATTTATGCATGAAATAAAATTCTATTTAAAGTATATGACCTACATGCAACGATTCATTAATAAAAAATTAAATTTTTGTATTCCAGAAATGGTTTCTTCGGACGATGAATTTTATTCCAGGGATTCCTATGACCTTGCTCTTGCAGAAAAACTTCTTGATAGCGCTAGAGTCCCTGTTACCAACAGCTTTTATATTAAACATGATTCAAGAATAATACTTGTGACCGGCCCAAATAATGGAGGCAAAACCACCTTTGCCAGGGTTTTTGGTCAGGTGTATTATCTTGCATCTCTGGGCATTCCCGTGCCCGGAAGTAATGCTAGGCTCCGGATTCCGGATAATATATATACACATTTTGAAAAAACAGAAAGTGTTGAAAATCCTGTTGGAAGGTTAGAGGAAGAATTGCTCAGATTTCACTCGATCCTGGAACTTGCTACGTCTAGAAGTGTTATTATTATAAATGAAATGCTCAGTTCCACAACCCTGAAGGACGGAATTGAAATAGGGAAGAAAATCATTGAAAATTTAAAAGAAATTGGCTGCGTTGTACTTTATGTTACATTCATACATGAACTTGCATCGATTCGTGGGGTAGAAAGCTATGTTGCACAGATAAATATCAACGACCCAGGAAAAAGAACATATAAGATAGCTCCAGAGAAATCAAATGGGATGGCTTATGCCCATGCACTTGCTGAAAAGTACGGACTGTCTTATGAGGACCTAAGGAGGAGGATAAATAATGAAAACATATCTGAGCAGCATTAATGGAAAAATGAGGCATGATAATATGCCATGGAATGCGGATGCCATGATAAGTGACCTAGGGTTGAAACCAGTATTCAATGCCATGTCAGGTGGTGATGATTTTCTTCTAAAAAATTCTGTAAACTTTGTACTCAACGGATTAATTTCCATTGATGAAATAATGTACAGACAGGAAGTATTAAAGGATTTTATAAATAACACGGAAACTGCAAGAAAAATATATAAAAACGCACTTGAGTTTACAACCGAAGCAAAGAAGCTGCTTTTCTGGTTCGGTGATAGGGATTCTCTTTCAATATCGGCATCAATTGACATACTCCGGAAATTTGTTCTATACACAGGAAAATTAAGGAACATACTTTCAGGACCATCCAACGGCTTCCTCTCCAGAGGATTGAAAAAATTCTACATGGTAATTTCCGAAGATTTCGGATCGGAATACATGGAAAATATTCAAAAATATCTCGATAAAGCCAATTTCAGGGATGGTGTAACCCTGAGCATGGCCCTTGGTCCCGGAAATTCTGGAAAAGATTACATTCTGCATGAACCATTTAATGGTAAATCGGTAAAGAAGATCATGAAAGATACACTGGAAAGACATTATACATATGTATTAAATGAAAGGGATATAAGCGGTGCAGCAGAGATTGAGGGTATAAAAAGCCGGGGATTGAGAAAAGTGGCTATCACTCTCACAATTGCAGCCAGGAATGCAATAGAATTTTACAGTGATATAAAGAGCGAGGTGGGTTTCTATTTGGCTGCAATCAACCTGATCAAAAAAATTGAGACAAGGGGCGGCCATATATGCTTCCCAATCCCCTGCGAGGATAAGGAGGTAACATTTACAGGGCTCTATGACCTCGGATTGCTTCTGAGTACTGATGCGAATATTGTTTCAAATTGTATGGAATCTAAAAATACAGAGTTATTTATAATAACAGGAACCAACAGGGGAGGAAAATCAACGTTCCTGAGAAGTATAGGGCAGGCACAGCTTCTGATGCAGGCAGGTATGTTTGTTCCCGCTGAGAGGTTTACTGCAAATACGGTTTCCGGAATTTACACGCATTTCAAACGGGAGGAGGATAGAGGACTTAACAGGGGAAAATTCGATGACGAGCTTTCCAAGATGGATGAAATAGTAAATCATTTAAAAAAGAATGGTATGGTACTTTTTAATGAATCATTCTCTTCCACAAATACCAGGGAGGGTTCTGAAATAGCTATGGAGATTACCAGGGCACTCCTTGAAAATGGAATAAGAGTATTCTTTGTATCCCATTTATATGAATTTGCATCCACAGTGGTTGAAGAGGTACATGACAAATATTTATTCCTGGTTGCTGAAAGAACGGAAGATGGAAAACATACATACAGGATAATTCCGGGTAAACCGTCCGAAACAGGGCATGGAATGGATATTTACAGAAAAATTTTTGAATATAGATACAAACCCGGGAATTTAGGCAAATTGAATGGATAGATATGGGAATCAGTTAAAGTAAGGGCAGCCAGAACACATAAGATAAATATTTTAAATAATTAATAATACACCCCTATGTTACTTCCAAAAAAGATATTTTTCACCAGGGGGATAGGACGCGGAGAAACACAGCTTCAATCTTTTGAAAATGCCCTGAGGGATGCAGATATTGCTGCATATAATCTGGTGAGTGTCAGTTCAATTCTGCCGCCATATGTTGAAATAGTTGATAAACCGGAGGGCATAAAGCTGCTTTCTTATGGTCAGATTTTATTCACAGTCCTTGCCAGGAATTCATCCAATGAGCTTAACAGAATGATATCATCTGCTATAGGTGTGGCAGTGCCATCTGACAGAAGCAAATGGGGATATCTGAGCGAGCACCATTCGTTCGGCCAGACGGAAAATGATTCTGGGCACTTTGCAGAAAAGCTTGCTGCGGAGATGCTTGCAAGTACAATGGGGCTGGATGATCACCTTAGATGGGAGGAGAAAAAAAATGAATATGTACTGGATGATAAAATACTTACAACAAAAAACATCGCCGCAACCACAGTAGTACTCAAACCTGATGAATGGGCAACCGTTGTAGCAGCCGCAGTCCTAGTGGTTTAAATGGACAGAAGTGTAGAGGAAAAGTGGCGTGACCAATGGGCTGAAAACCATATTTTTGAGCCTGTTGCGGATAATGCAAAGAAAAAATTTTTTGTCACCGTGCCCTGGCCATATACAAATGGTTCACTTCACGTTGGACACGGAAGAACATATACACTGGGAGATATAGTAGCACGTTACAAAAGATTAACAGGATACAATGTGCTCTTCCCCATGGGATTTCATGAAAGCGGCACACCCATACTTGCCTTCTCGGAAAGATTGAGAAGCGGCGATAAGGATACAATCAAACTTTACAGGAATTATTTGTCCGAATATGAAAAACCTGAGGATATAGACAGAATACTGGAATCTTTTAAGGAACCCCAGAATATAGCCGATTATTTTTCCAGGGTTATAATAAAGGATTTTATGGATCTTGGATATTCCATAGACTGGAGCAGAAAGTTCACATCCGCCGACCGATTTTACCAGGAGATTGTAAAGTGGCAGTTCAACCAGCTTAACGAAAAGGGACTTATCAAGAAAGGAAGCTACCCGATACTGTACAGTATCAAGGATGAAAATGCGGTGGGTGAAGACGATATCAAGGATGGCGATACGGATAAGGTAAGTATAGAGGAATTCACAGGTGTACTGTTCAGGGGTACGGAATATTACCTCATGGCAGCATCACTGAGGCCCGAAACAATATTCGGGGTAACAAATCTATGGATAAATCCATGGGCAGAATACAAGAAGATCAGATACAAAGGTATGGATATAGTAATGTCCAGTAGCGGCTGTAAAAAATTCTCGATGCAGCATAAGGAAGTTCAATTAATAGGTGATGTCTCTTCTTCAGATATAATAGCGTCTGAATTCAAGGTCCCACTCGGCAATGAAACGATCAGAGTTTTAGAGGCAGAATTTGTTGACCCGGATAATGGAACAGGTATAGTGTATTCTGTGCCTGGTCATTCAATTTTTGATTACATCTACTATAAGAAAAACGGTATGAAAAATGAAATAAGGAAAGTGGTA
>JAKAAK010000110.1 GCA_021797025.1 Thermoplasmata archaeon | reverse complement strand
TCAGACTGTATTCCCGCGTCTATTTGGACTATAGCATCGGGTCGTTTTATAATATATGTATGAACTGGAAAAGCACATAAAGAATGAGAAAAGTGCAAAGGTGCTGAAAAGGTTATTATTCATAAAGTACAGGTATGATGGGAACTCCGTGGACATTGCTGCTAAAATGGTGGGAGTAACAAAGATGGTTGGATATATATGGCAGAATAGATGGAATGATGATGATTATAATGGCCTTATTCCCAGGTACCACAATAAAGGACCGTCAAAGATGAGAGATGAACAGAGGGAATTATTAAAGGCTCTTTTAAGAGATGGTGAATACACCACTGCACAGGTTAGGAATATAATAAAAGAAGAATTCGGAATAGAATATACAATGAAGCAGGTATGGGTAATATTGAAGAGGATGGGGATGCACCATGCAAAGCCATATCCACATGATAGGAGAAGGCCCGGCAATGCAGGGGATGTTTTAAAAAAAAATTAGAAGATGCGCCAGTGGAAGAATCTGTAATAGGCTTCTTCGATGAATCATCACCACAGACAACGGCAAACACTGTAAGATTATGGTCATTCCATAAGCCCGAGATAATAAAGGACACATCAAAGTATAGGGCAAATACATTCGGATTCTACTCCATAAATGGAAGGAGTGTAATAGACTTTGAAGAACATTCAAAGAAGGAAGATGTTATATCATTCTTGAAAGAGGTGAGGGAATCTAACCCTGATAGTAAAGTAACAGTAATACTGGACAACTTCAGGTCTCACCATTCTAAAGCTGTTATAGAAACTGCTGATGAAATGAATATTAGACTCCTATTTGGTTATGGATAGTTTAAACTTATACACATGTAAATAGATATATATAACGAATAATTTATATAAATATATAAAGGAGGTAATGTAAATGCCGGGAAGAGTATACTCAAGCGAGGAAAAGTTTAACATTATAATGGAGTCATTCCAGAATCCAGACATTACAATAGCAGCAATATGCAGGGAGCATGGAATAGCAGCATCACTGTTCTATAAATGGAAGGAACAGTTCTTAGAAGGGGGCAAAAAGGGTTTAGAGGGAAAGGATCCTGATAAGTCTTTAATAAAGGAAAATGAGAATCTAAAATCAATAATAGGTGAAATGACCATAGCAAATGAAATATTAAAAAAAAATTATATGAGGAGGAAAAGGTGAGTTCGGTGGCTCAAATGAATGATAAGGGAATGGAAATAAAAATAGCATGCTATTATTCCGGAATAAACAGGATTACGTACTATTACAGGAAGAGGCATGAAAATAAGGAAGACAGGAGGTATATAACAAGAATAGACAGCAGCATAGTGAATAAAATAATAGAACTATGCAAAGAAAGGGTAATCTATGGCTATAACAGGATCTGAGCATTATTGAGGAATTACATATAAGAATAGCCAGGAAAACTGTATACAGAATAATGAAGGATAACAATCTGATACTGCCATTACATAACCACAAAAATAGAAGGGAATTGAAGCTGTTAAGAGCTGATAAGCCTGAGATGCTGATTGAACAGATATTACTT
Source organism: Thermoplasmata archaeon (assembly GCA_021797025.1). The sequence goes on along the minus strand of JAKAAK010000110.1, from coordinate 8,006 downwards.
ATATTCCTACAGGCAATGGAATGACCTATTTAATGTGCATAAAGGATGCATTCTCCAAGGAATGGTATGGCTATAATTATAATACATCATGCACTGCCAGGGATACTATCAGTGCTGTTGATAATTCAATAATAAGGAAGTTCAACGGTAAAGTGCCTGGTAACATTACCTTAAGAACTGATAATGGACCTCAGTATATTTCTAAAGAGTTCAATGAGTATCTTAAAACAATGAATATCAATTATGAATACGTAGAAAACGAAACAGCTGAGGAAAACGGTGATATTGAAAGTTTCCATAATTCAATTAAAACTGATTACATCTGGGTCAATGAAATCAATAATTTCAATGATGGTAAAATAATAATAGAGAATGCATTCCATGATTACAATAATATAAGGCCGCATTCTACTCTGGATTATTATTCACCGTTGCAGTTCTTAGATAAATGGAACAATGACTGTAAATTCAGGGTATATTATAGAGGGTTTTTAAAGAATTTGAAGGATGGTTACAGAAGAAGAAAGAGTAATTATAATAGGAGGTCGATGATAAATGTCTCATGAAATGGAAAGATTTTTGTTTAAGATTCACTATCCAAGATCACTATTCCTTCCCCCATATTCGCCTGATCTCAATCCAATAGAATTCATATGGAAGTCAATAAAGAGAATAGTTTCCACTGCGGCAATAAACTCTGAATATGACCTTAAAAGAATAATCAGTAATGGGTTCAATCATCTTTCCAAAAGTCTGGGATTCGCAAAGAGCTGGATTAATAAGTTCTTGAATAATAGTATAAAAATGTAGGTGATTAACTATAATTCTGTTAAAATCGCAGGTTCCGTTCAGGGCAATTTTATTTTTGGTTAAATCCGCCAAAACCTATCCAAAACTCGATTGAAGGGGCGTTAAGTTAACAGTGCATATTTATTGTTAATTTAACATCCTGTTAAGTAATTCAATTCAATATATTTATATACTATTATGTAATTAGTAATTATGCTTAGATAAAAACCATAAGGTTTTTATATTTCTTTGTAATGTTATCTTATGGGAAGACCTAAAAAGATAACCCCGGAAATGCGCTATGATATTATTTATCTGTATAATTATGGACTGACGTTGAAATCTATCTCCAGATATATTTTTTGCTCCCGTCACATTACCCTCTCCAGCACTGCGATAAAGTACACCATCGATGCCTATAAAGTCTCCAGAACCCATGTTCCCAAAATAAAAATCATTACCCGAAAAATAATAAATATAAACAATATCAAAATGCGCACTTCTGGCACATCCACAAGCAATACCACTCAATCAGGCAAAAATAATCATCTTGCAGATAAAAATATAGACAATGAGGAAAAGAAATAGAAAATTATGTTCGGGAATGTGGATAACTACTAGTGGTATGGGCTAATCATCCCGCTATGAATTTGATATTGTTCCATATAATGCCAAAATTAATTGACAAATATAGCAACTACAAATAGTCAAATAATAATTATAGAAGAACTAATCAGGTTTTATGGATGGAATATTAAAGTAAAATATTTATAAAGTGTTTAAGGAACAGAATTATGTATATGGACTATTGAACTGCAAAATGACAGTGTAATAGGGAAAGATAAGATTTGGTAATGATTAACAAGGTATGGAATTGAGATAAATGCTAACTATTCTGTTTAATAGTTCAAAGGACTTGGAAGTTGAGATTCTCCCGGGGTATCTTGGTCACATTCTCATGGGCAAATAACACTTTCAAATCCCTATTATTATTCTAAAAATTCATAGATTGGATACTTAATCAAGATTGTCATAACACATAAAATATTAATTTCTGTTCATCAAATGTTTATCCATGCTGATCTGTTGAATCCCATCATCAACAGTATGCCTTTTATAATTTTCAGAACCAATACATTTCTACGATCCTGATGCAATACTTTAATCCTCTTGAGTAATGTGTTAGCAGATGGGATATTATTAAGGATATTGTTCCTAACATATGTTTCAATATATTCCTTTGAAGATGCTGAATTTCTTATTACAGGGATGATATCCCGTGATGACTACCTGGACTGGGACTTAATATTAGAGGAGAATATATTCTTCAATGAGGAAGAGAAAAACCTTTTAACTGCCTTAACATTATTAAATTGTGAGAGGGTTTTGTTTGCCATAACGCAGAATCAATTCCCACAATTTTAATTTTGGTTGACGTTATAATATTACTGTTATTTTAGATTGCTACATGATTTATTAATTAAAGTTATGAGTCTTAGGCAGACATGCGGAGAGTCTGTCCAGGGAACTAATTTTAAGATGACAATAAATTGTACACTTTAGAATAGACATAGGAAATACTGGTATATGCCGATATCTATGTGGTACGATTATATGTCTTATTTGATATATTAAGATATACAGTATGAAGATAAGCTTTGCCTGTGAAACTTATTATCTCATTGCTCTTGTATAAGGAAGATCACAAAATTTTCATATTATATATAGGAAAAAATATATGCACATTTATCATCCCAAAATATGAATTCATTAATAATTGGCGGTTCAGGCTTTATAGGAAGGAACATTATAGATTTACTGAATAAGAAAGGCCATTATACCGTATCATATGACATTGCAGAAAAGGACAACGATGCAAATGATCATATTAAGGGTAATATATCGGATTTTAATAAATTGAATATATCCATGAAAGATATAGACTATGTATTTAATTTGGCTGCTGTTACCTCACCGCCTGAATTCGAGGATATAGATTCCAATGGCTATGAAATAAACGTAATGGGAACATACAATATACTGAAGGCTGCATTTAAAAACAACGTTAAAAAGGTTATTCTGGCATCTTCCTCTGCAGTGTACGGCAATATAGATGTACCTGTAAAGGAAGATATGGTAACCGATGCATATCCGAATTTGTATGCAGCAACAAAGTACACTAATGAAATAACAGCGAGGTCATTCTCACTGCTGAGGCATCTTGATTCCGTTTATCTGAGGTATTTCAATACATATGGAACAGGAGAGAATAGCAAAGGTGCATATTCAAGCATATTCCATAAGTTCATCGATGACCTACGGAATAATAAAACTCCGGTGATATTCGGTGATGGGACACAGAGCAGGGATTTCATATACATAAGGGACAATGCAAGGGCATCCGTGCTAGCAATGGAGAAAGGAAAATCAGGAGAGGCATATAACATCGGTACTGGTATTTCCACAGATTTTAATAGTATTTATAAAATTATCAAGGAGGAAATGGGTTCAAACGTTGAACCGAAATATGTAAAAAATCCATTCTCCAGCTACCAGATGTTTACACAGGCAATAATGGATAAGGCAAAAAATGATTTAGGCTTCACACCGGAATATGATATAAGGTTAGGTGTAAGGGCAATGCTCGATCAGTAAAAATTGAATTTTGATACTATTTTATATAAAAACTTCGGGACATATTCTTTAATTCTGGAATTCATAAGCTTGATTGCAACTATTGTCACAAACATTGGTATTATGGCTGCCTTAATCGGCATGTTAGAATCACTATCATGGCTCCATGTTACAGGCATTTCATTAATCTTATAACCTGCTCTCTTGACATGGTACAATATGGCAACATCGAACGTTCTGTTTCTCACGGAAATAGCAGGTAGTATACTATTTATGGCCTTCTTATTGAAAAATTTAGCACCGCACTGTGTATCCTTTACATTGAGCCTAAAAAACGCATTTACAAGGAAGTTGAATCCCCTGCTGGATATTCTATTGAATAATGGCTCCTTATTGATCCATTTGCTGTTATTCAGATACCTTGAGGTTATGGTGCAGTCGTTATTCTTCATGCTCGAAAGCAAATTTTCAAAATCTCTTACACTCAAACTACCATCTGCATCTATGTATCCGATGTAGCTGTATTTTGCCAGTGAAAAGCCCTTTTTAACTGCACCGCCTTTACCCAGCCTTATTGCCGGTTTGTAATAGCTTAAATTTTTAATTCCGTTTAATAGATTCTCTGTGCCATCTTCTCCATCAATTACAACTATAATCTCATATTTCAGGCCTGTGGATTCAAGAACAGGTATGTATTTATCAAGGCTTTTCATAATCCTGTTTTTTTCATGATATGCCGGTATAATTAGAGATATACCAGTTTCGTATTGTTGAGCAATTCCAGAATTCTTGCCATATTCCATTATATTCCAGTGGAAAATCTTTAACTGTATATAAACCTTGGTACAAAAACACCAATTTTATTGTTTTTGCATGACGTTGTCTGATACATATTTTTAATAGTCAATCACAAGTTAATTCATATTTTTATATTAATGTATAGCGTTATTTCAATTATTGTAATTGGATATTGATTCTTGTATTTATGCGAACAAGGTAATTATTAGATAAGCAATTTTAAAGTATGCTTGTCTCCTGTATAAATGCAATGTTGCTGCTTGAATCATATTCTACCCTTACATCTGTTATGTACTTTTTAATGGCGAAATGGGCATATCCATTCTCTGAAATTATATCATATATTCCATTACTACTGGTAAGTGTGACATTTACATTTGAATGCACTGTATAATTCCCGGGTGGCATGAAATTAATAATTGAATTATTGTGTACATTAATTTTGTATGGTATGAATTTCTCTGACTTTCCGGTATAGCCTTTTTCCAGCAGAACCATCCCTGATTCCTCGTATAATATACCATAGTTTCCAGAACTCAACTTTTCATTAACCAGAGTCAGTGTATTCGTATATGTACCGGGGTCCAATTCCACATTATAAAACCAGAGAGAATATGGATCTGTTATTATGTACTGCGGAGACCCATTATAACCATTACATGGCAATACATAATTATAGGATTGCACCAGCTGCGGCATATTATTCTGTATTGCCACAGATGATCCTTCTGGAATTTTATTTATCATGGAACTTAATTCTCTATCTTCTATGCTGTATGCAATAGAAGAATAAGCATCATAATTTCCCATTGAAATGTTATTTGCATAAGGAATTCCAGAATTATTGTCTGTTAACAAATTTCCATAAGGAGTGAAAAGCAACCAAGTTATTACTGTAATGGCGATAACCACGGGCATGATATGCTTTATCTGCACCTTTATTTTACTTGATGAAATTCTCTTTAAGCCATAAATGAATGCGATAAACATTCCGGAGGCTATTAATGCTGGATACTGGTATAATATAGGCTGGAAATACGGAGTATAGTTGTGTGCAAATACAAGGCCCATATATGGAATTATTAGTATTGCCTCCGGCACAATAAACGAGATTAAGCCAAGTGGAATCCCTGCTAGTACGAAATATAAAAACTTCCTATTCAAGGATGAATATAAAATTCCCGGATTTGAGTAAAGAGAATGGAGATTGATAAATCCGAATATATAGGATGGGTCTTTTACAATCACAATAACAAGCACAAAAATTATTGGAATTATTATCATATATAAATAGTATTTTGGAGCCTTAGCCTTCTTGATTATCAGCACGATGATGAGAAATATGAGTATAACAGGTGCAAGCAGGTCTGTAATTCCTGCTAGATACATAAAAATCAGTGATTGCTTGTATTTACCATAAACAAGAAAAGCAAAGCCGATAAGGAACAGTGTGGGAAACAGGGCCATGAAGTGAAAATCGAACCATTCTACCCCGGCCAGGGGGAAATAAACAAACCATAACAGCGATATTATTACTGAATATCTCCTATTTTCAATTATTTTTCTAGATATGAAGTACAGTGGAATGCTTCCTGCACATATGAAGGAATCCTGGAATGCCATCAGAGCTACCTGTGATGGAAAAAAATGATAAACAGGAAATATTAAAAGGTATATCAGTTTATTATATGCAATGGGGCTAGTCAAAGCATTCTTGATCAGATCAGACGAAACTCCAAGGTCATAAACGGAATCATTAAAGCTAATGTATTTTCTGTAAGACAGAACAGAGGAGGCAATAGAGAATATAAGCGTAAAAAAGGCAACAATTACCAGATCCCGTTCTGTCTTTCTATCCATGGATGTGGATAGTAGAGGTATTAATATGTTTTATTGTCAACTGAACCCTTTACTATGCTGTCATAATAATTTATTAGTTCCTGCCTAACAGCTGAAGCACTGTATTTCCTTGCTCTATCATACCCTTTCATAATCAATGATTTTTTATTCTCTATTGCTTCATTTACAGCTTTAATATTTTCCTGAAGATTATTAGGGTCTACAAGAACAGCAGCATTGGATGATACCTCCCTGATAATATCAATATCAGATGAGACAACAGGCAAACCCGTTTTAAAAGCCTCTACTACAGGATAGCCAAAACCTTCAGTGAGTGTTGGAAAATATAAGAGATCACATGCATTGTATATCTCATTGATAGTAGCTTCATCTACATTGTTGAAGGTAATTGAATCACCAACAGCAGGACCTACACGAACTAGGGAATACTTGTTTCCAAGGTTTTCAATGACTCTTTTAACCATGCCAAGATTCTTTCTCGGCTGGGTAGAGGAAACTGATAGGATGAGTATTTTTTCTTTGGGAAGACCAAGCTTTTCCCTCAATCTATCCTTATTTTCTAAATGATAGAAATAATCAGGAATATAGGGTGGAATCACTATGACCTTTTTCTTATCAATATTGAATGTTTCCAGGAGCTGTGATTTAACCACATTTGATACTGTAATAATATTTTCATATTTCACATACACTCTAAGATATTGATTCATGTATCTTTTTTTTACTGCCTCAAGTATAGAATCTGTTTTAATACCATTCTGTGATGCAATAACATCGTGTACAGTAACTACCATGTGGTTTGAATTGAAAACCGGCTTCATTGTCTGGGATGTAATATGAACTATACCGTCAATGGAGCTAACCTCCCTTATGATATCGCGATATACGATGCCTGAAAGAAAGTAATTTATAACTGGATATCCTGTTCCCATTACAGGATTTTTGTATTTACCATCCATATATTTCCTGTTGAATATTACCTGTATTATACTGCTCGCCGGCTTCATCAGATTGTATATGTCGTATGCATATTTTCCCACACCGGTTATTGTTGAATCAACCGTAATATACGTAATCACATAGGTACATTCAAAAGGCTGATAAAAAAGTAATTATCCCATTGTGGTGCAATTCAATGTTATATTGGGCAAACGAGTAAGAATCTATATATAGATATTTTTAATTGCTACTAAACAATATGAAGGCTGCAATAATAGGTTCATCTAACCTTGGTTTAAATGGCATTGCGGAAAGAAATGTAATTCAGATAGCAGAGTCTTTGACCGAAAAAGGATATGAAGTAACCATATTCACACCTCCGGATTATGATAATGATCATATTTCCAGTGGAAAATTCAGTATCAATAGAACCATATACAGAATGGATATGTTCGCAAGAAATACCTTTATCCATCTTACCAACGGAATATCAGTAGGTCTCATTGGATTATTTTCATTTGATCTTTTTTATAAGGAACTGATAGATTATGATTTATATTACTTTACAAGTCCTAACATGCTTTTTGCAAGAATGTCAAGGTATTTTTATAGAAACCACAAACACCCGGTAATAATCCTGGGAAACCAGGGAACGTATTTTGAGTATTTAAACAGGAAATTCATGGAAAAACCCGTTATTAATTTACTGAACAGTATTATTTTTCATTATCTGAATAGAATAGATCTTAAAATCCAGGTACAGAATCGTTTTCAGAGGGAATTCTACAGAAATCTCGGCGTGCCTAGCGGCATTTTGATTGATGTTCCCATATATAACTTGAATTATAATAGATTTTATACAGACACAGGTAAAAAGTACAGTGTGATTTATAATTACGGCGTACCATCATTTAAATGGAATAGAATTATAACAAAGACTGTAAAGAGATTTGACAATCTGACATTCATTTTTATTTCATACAGGA
>JAKAAK010000109.1 GCA_021797025.1 Thermoplasmata archaeon | reverse complement strand
ATTTTACAGTCTGCAGATCCAAATATAGAATTAATATACAAAGTTTGATATATTACCTATAAATTTATAATAATGCAACATTTTGATTTTAATGGGAAAGTTATTTTGATTACCGGCGGTTCTCAAGGGATAGGGAAATATATAAAGGATATGTTTATAGAAGCGGGTGGTCTCGTGATAAATTTTGATAAAACACCACCAGAAGATAGTAACATCCTACAGTTTTTTAAAGTTGATATAACAATTAAAAAAGAAATAGAGGAGTCTATTAACAAAGTTCTATATCAGTATAAACATATTGATATACTTATAAATAATGCGGGCATAGCAGAAATGTCCCCATTTCATATGATATCTGATAATTCTTTTGCAAAGCAAACAGATGTAAATTTTCGCGGCACATTTTTAATGTGCAAAACACTAATACCATCTTTCATAGAACAAGGACATGGCATTATTGTAAACATAAGTTCTGTGAATGGTATAAATCCAGAGGGGAACGACGCAGTATATGCAGCAACTAAAGCGGCTATTATCAGCTTAACTAAATCTATTGCAATAGAATATTCCCCTATTATTAGAGCAGCTTGTGTCGCACCTGGCTCTGTAGATACAGAGGCACAAAAGCAAAGTATAATGGAAATATATGGCAACGATCCTACTAACATAACTAAAATGTATAAAAAAAGAGCAGAAAAGTATCCCATGAAAAGAATAGCCTCTCCAAAAGAAATTGCATCTGTATGTTTATTTCTCTGTTCAGAAGACTCATCTTTCATAAATGGTACAACAATTGTTGTTGATGGAGGTATAATGTCTAAAAACCAAGCCTCGCTTTTTAAAGATGTTAAATATTGAATCTTTTTTGCATTTTTTTTGTTTAATACCAGAGTTTTAGATGAAAACTTATTCCTCTAACCATTAACGATATTGTATAGATTAATTTATATGTTATTACGCTATAAATATCATTACATGTCGAAAATAAGATGGTCGATGTTTGCCCATCCATGGGATCTAATTGATGAAGGAATACAAAGCTCTGTGGAGTATTTAAGTGAGATTGGAATAAACACAATAAATGTTGCAACCAGTTATCATACTGGAAGGTATGTACTACCACATAATCAAAAACATAGAATTTACACAGCCGAGGAGGGAGTGGTATATTTCAATTCGAATGATAAATATTTTCTTACATCCAAATTAAAACCTATAAAAACTAAAAAATACGGTAATTATGACATATTATCTGAACTCACAGAAATAGGAAGAAATAGTAGTATTGATGTTTCAGCATGGTTAATATTACTTCACAATAGAGTCCTAGCCATGAGGTATCCTGAACTTGCCATAGTTGATCCATTTGGTAATCGAGACGCAAACTATTTATGCCCAAATAGGGAGGAAAATAGAAATTATATGTCATCCTTATTAGCAAATGTTGTGGATTGCTATAAAATCAAAAGTGTTTTATTAGAATCGCCTGGTTATCCGACCGGTTTGGTTCATGGGAATCACCATGAAACCTTTGGGGTAAGTATTGACCCTACCGTATCATATCTTTTTTCTATGTGCTATTGTGATTTATGCAAAAAAAAGGGACGTGAAAATGGCATAAATTTAGACGATGAACTCCCCATTATAAGAAAACTAATTAATAGGAGAATTAATTCTCTATCTAAATATCATAATAATATAACGTCAGAACGGCATATTATTAATGACCTTAAGAAATACGGCCTAGAAGATATTAAGTATTTCAAGGAAGCGAATGTTAAAGAGATTTTTACATATTTATATGAAAAAATTCAAGGAATAAACTCAAATGTAAAAATGGAAGCAATATTTGATTATGAAACATACATAAATGAGGGTTTATCCCTTGAGAATCCACCAAAAAAAGTATATGGTATAGATATGAATGTCTATTATTCAGATATTAACAAAATCATTGAAAATGTTGGTCTTGCAACAAAATTGTTAAAAGGAATGACAAAGTTTTTTCCCACGATAAGAATTACATATCCGATGATAATAAGAAACGGACAAATTGAAGATATAATTAAATTATTAAAACAATTTAATTTTGCCGGAATCAATTTTTATAACTATGGATGGGCTACTTTAAAAAATCTAAGGGAGGTATCTAATAGTATTAAGAATTATTAACTATCTGTAATTATACGGGATTTAGAGTCTAACCTGTCGCTACAGGTTTGATTTTTATAGATAAAATAATAGTAACCATTTAATGAAAATTGCAAACTTGTTTTATACCTCTACGGGGTCATATTTTATTCTCGATTAAGATTTTTACCGGCGTATCTTAACATTGCAGTTTAACTTATATTGTGGTTATAATTGCTTAAATATTTCCGATCTTTACATGCGATAAAGTGTAAATTATCTAAAATCGAGGACATTTAAACAGTAATCCTTTTTTATGTTATTCACTTCTTTTTCTGATTTATGAGATATTTTAACTAATTATTGTTTACTTCACCTTCGGATCAGGATTTCTGTCTATATTTAAGTAATCTTTAAATAGGAACTGGTGTTAAACAATACAGTATTACTATTCTAAGTATCTTATACTGCCTTTCCCTTTTTCATAATTATTCTCTTCCAATATTTCCCTCCATCTGTTGAATGTTTTATTGTTGAAAAAATAACCCATTGCAAGTATAAAGCTTTCTGAACAAACCTTTTTATAATGATAATATTGATATCTTTTTATATTCTTATTTGATCCAAAATTGACTGGTTTTGTCATCATAAAAAACCTATTAATCCTTTGTATTTAACTATACATGGGATTTACAAGGAATTGAAATTTTTACGAAGATGAATTATACAACGGACTAGTGTTAAACGAATATTTTTTATTATTAATACTTTGAAAAACTCACACATCATTTTTGCCGTCTCTTTTGTTCTTATTCATATTTACAGATTTAATTGATTAGGGATCATCTAATTTAATATCTTTAACATACACTATATAATGTTAGTGATTTAATAATTCGTATGGTTATTCAGTAAGTTTAGTGCTATAAAAATATTTAAGTATTTCTCATATATAATAAATCGAGAGATAAGAATGGAATTGAAAAATAAAAATGCAATAATTACCGGCGGAGGTGGAGCAATAGGTTCGGAAATAGCCAGAAGATTTATTGAGGAGGGTGCATGTGTAATAATTGCAGACAATAACAAAGCAGCCCTTGATCATGTATACAATAAATTTGGGGGATATGGAAATATATTTGCAAAACTTGTTGATGTTTCGGATGAATCAAGCGTGAGCAAACTTATTAACTTCGCAGAAAAACAATTCTCTGGGGGGAAAATAGATATACTAGCAAATGTGGCAGGAATAGGTCCATTTAAAAAATTTATTGATACCAGTACCGAATCGTTCCAAAGTGTTATGGATATAAATTTAAAAGGTACATTCTTAACCTCTAGAATGGTTTCAAAGAAGATGATATCCACTGGTGGTGGAAGTATAATAAACATGTCTTCCACAAATGGCATACTTGCTGAGGAGGGACTCGCAAGCTACAATACTTCAAAGGCTGCTATAATTCTTTTATCAAAAACTATCGCCCTTGAGCTCGGAAAATATAATATAAGGGCAAACTCAGTATGCCCTGGATGGATAAGAACAGAACTGCAGGATAAGGCCGGTCTCCCAAAGGAAGTTATAGATAATTATATTAAAAAAATACCTCTAGGTAGGGCTGGAACGACATCTGATGTTGCTGACCTTTTTGTTTTTCTTGCATCTGAACGCTCATCGTTTATTACAGGAACTGAAATAGTGATAGATGGTGGACAGATATGCCAAGAATGAACATCTTTGAAACGCAATGTATTTTATGAAAATAAATTTTTTAAATTATTATCTATACAATGTAGCTTCTAGTTCAACAAGTATATTATCAGCCACGAATCCAGTAACTAAAGTGGTTCTTGCCGGTGGCAATTCTTTGAAGTATTCCCCAAATACAGTATTCATTTCATTGAAATATGATTTATCAATGATGTAAACACCTAATTTAACAATGTCTGTTAATGAAAACCCTGCAGATTTTGCTATTTTTTCTATATTTCCCATTGCAATTTTAAACTGCGATTTAAAATCTGTTTTATTGCTTCCATTATAACCAGTCTGTCCTGAAATATAAACCATATCCCCAGCTACTATTGCATGTGAATATGGCCCACCACGTCCTAACTCTTCTACAACTATTGATTTACGCATTTTAATCAATACTGATAATTTTTTATAATTTAAGGATATCGGAAATCCATAAATAAGATACTTTCTACCATATTACATAACATAGCCATTTGAAAATTTTAATAAAGCAACGAATTGGTGACTTATGAAAAATGCAAGGCCCTAATAACGCTATTGCACTCTTTTAAATGTCATACATTTAGAATTATAGATTAATAAATGTCCCGTTGTTTATTTACGAACTAACCAATGTGTTATACAGTGAATTCTTGAATATTATATAATATATAAGGGCGATATGTATAGTTATAATTTTAGACCCTATGATCTACTTAATTTTAAAGAAATCTGTGGTGATACAGATAATGCAAATAAAATCTGAATGTGTAAAATGAATCTTGACAATCTAATATGCATTTCAGATGTTCTTAGTATTCATAATATCTATAATTGTTGGAATTATCCAGTTAGGGATCTTTGTGATCATGTAATGAAGTCCAGTATATCTATAATGTCCAATCATCTCATGCATCCTGTATGATTATTGAATAAATATTTGGATAACCTGCATGAAATCTCATATATATTTAGCAGAACAATAGTGTTATAACTCATTGTATTTATATATTTACCTATCCTCTATTCAGAAGATATTTTTCCAAATATTTCCACGTTCAATTTGGTATAGGTTACTGACGTATTTTAATAATATTTTTCATATTATAAAAAAATGAACTTCCTATTAGACAGTCTAAAAATTATAACTCGCATCTATTGTACAATTTTGGTTAAATGAGATGGTGAGTCTGGATTCAAATGCAGGTTAACAGCTTTATAGTTTGCCATAATCTGTAGGGGAATAAGGAAAAGTAAAGGAGCAATTACATCTGTTGTATTTGGGACTATAAGGTCATTTGAATTACTATTGCCTATTGAGATAACTTTTTCAGTTATTTTACCTATTTTATTTATGACCTCTTTATCAATATTATTATCGTAATTGAGTAAAATAACGGTAGTATCCCTATTTAAAGCCTGTATTGGACCATGCAAATATTCTCTGGACGGATAAGACTCCGTGATGAGATTGCCCGTTTCTTTAAATTTCAGTGCTCCTTCCATTGCGGAAGGATAAAGATATCCATCTCCAAGCAACACAATCCTGTCTGATATTCCACCAGCAATCTTTTTAATTTTATCTCTGTTTGATATTATATTACTTACATTTTCCCGAATTTTTTTAATATTCTCAATATTTTCATTATTCCTCAACTTTGCATCTATCATTATCGATATTAATATTTGAACTATATGGCTTTTAGTTGCTGCCACCGATTTTTCCTCATTTGCCATTGTGATTATAGGGATATCGACACTTTTTGCTAATGTACTATCTTTAATGTTGGTAATGCCGATAGTATTGTATCCGCGCGCCTTTGATAATTCTAGAGATTTAAGAACATCCTTGCTCTCTCCTGACTGACTAAAAAGGATGATCGTGATCCTACTGGTCCTATTTATAGGTAAATAGTATTCTAGCTGAGATGCCATGACAGCAACTGCTTTTATTCCATGCCTTAGTAATGTTATCTGTAAATTAATAGACGCATGATAGCTGGTGCCACTACCAGTAATGTAAACAATTTCACTGTTATTAATTGTCTCGATAATTTCAGTAAAGTTAATTGCTAGAGCTTCAAAAGTTTTTGAAATAGCCACAGGCTCCTCACTTATTTCACTCATCATTATGGTTTTATCAGGATCAGATACGCCATTATCCATATACTGATATGAAGTACATATATATCTATTTTATTGAAATTTTACTATTGTTGGACAGGAGAAATACGCGAAAGTAGGATTTACCAACTAATATGTAAAAACAATATCCTGTTAAAATTTCATTAAACAAAATGGTTATATTAAAAAAATTAATATTATAGAGATTTATATGGCATAATGTTACTTTCCGTTGATGGCGGGGCAACAAAGACCGTTGCAATTATTGTTGATGAGAAGGAAGGCACGATTAAGGGTATTGGTATCTCGGGACCTTCAAATTTTGTAAGTGCTGGACCAGAAATGGCTGAAAAAAACCTTAAAAGTGCCGTATTCAATGCCTTAGGTGGGGCTTCTGAAACACTCGATTCCGTTGAAAGCGGAATTTTTGGAATTGCTGGAATAGGGGATTCGAATACAGATACTAATGTCGGTGTAAAAATTATTGATAAAATCACTAATAGACCCGATTTCATCAAAATTAATGATGGTGAGCCTGCATACAGACTAGCAAATCTCAATGAAGAGGGAATAGTTTTTGCCGGTGGCACAGGAAGCGTGTGTTTTTATCTATTGAATAATAAATTGAATAGACTGGGAGGGTGGGGATGGTTTATAGGAGATGATGGTTCTGCATCATGGATAGCAAAACGTGCATTAAATATTGCCACAAAGGAATTCGATAACATCATAGAAGAAAAATACATGATCGAAACTAGTGAAAGATATTTTCATAAAAATTTCAGGGATGTAATATCGGAATTAGAGCAAAAACACGATAAAACAAACGTGGCAGGCTTTGCTCCATATGTTTCAGAAATGGCATCCAAAAATAATAGGATTGCCCTGAATATATTCAATGATTCTGCAGAATACATCTCTTCCATCGTAAATTCTATTAAAAGACATTTTTCAAAAAATCCAAGAATTTCATTAGTTGGCGGAACTGTTTTAGCGGGGCAATTTTACAAAGATCTACTATCAAAGAAGTTAGGCAGTGGTATTTATATGTATCCGGGGTACCAGGTTGCTATAGGTGGAGTACTGGTGCTTATGGAGAAACTTGGAATTCCAATAAATTTCAAAATGAGGGATGATATGGTACTGCAGATTGAAGGATTAATAAACGGAGCAAGAAAGGAGGAGTATAAAAAATTTTTAAGGACTTTATCATAAGATACTATTACAACTAAACTTCGTGGATATTTAATTAGAAGCCCTTTTTATCCGCCATTAATTCTTCAATAGCCTGGGATATGTTAAAATCATTCTTTTCAAGTAGCTTTAAAGAATCTTCTCTTGACATGTTAAACTTTATAGATATAATGTTTATTGCCCTTTCCTTCAATTTTTCATTGTACCATGATCCCATATTTGACATTGTATTATCAAGAGTTCTACCAAGTTTTACTGCAGTTATAGTAGATAACATATTCAATACCATTTTTTGGGCAGTACCAGCTTTCATTCTAGTTGATCCCTGAATAATTTCAGCACCAGTTATTAATTCTAAACAGATATTCACGGTTTTTGATATCTCCGTATTTTTGTTATTTGTTATACCTACAGTGAAACATCCGACTTTGTTTGAACGATCTATGCCCCCGAGAACAAATGGTGTTCTTCCTGATGCCGTGATACCTACCACCATGTCCTTGCTGGTTATTTTCTTATCTTTCAGTGCTTTGATTGCCTCATCTACAATGTCTTCCGAATTCTCAACGGATTCGGTAACCGCCTTTAATCCCCCTGCTATTATAAAATCAAAACTTTCACTTCCAAGGCCATATGTTGGGCGAAGTTCAGCTATATCCTGAATTGCAATTCTTCCGCTTGTACCGGCCCCTATATATATAACCCTTCCATGGTTTTTTATTGTTTCTATCATATTTTCTGCAATCATAGCAATTTTATTCAGATTTGGAAAAATGCTTTCGTAAGCACGTATATCTGCAGCATGTATCAGCCCTGCTATTTCCCTAGGATTCATTGAAGTTATATTACTAGAATACATGTTAATATCCTCTGTTTTTTCACACATTTCTACCACCATTACAAGTGATTGGAATTATCCGCAGATACTCCAGACACCATAGCGTCTGTAATATTCCCAGAATCGTCCATAAAACATAAATCAGCGGTCTTGCCGGGCGATATGTTACCGGTGTTCAGTCCCAGTAATTGGGCCTGATTATTGGATAATAGTTTTGAGATATTGTTAGATGAAATTCCTATATTTTTTAAATTTTTATAGGCCTGTTTCATTTCCAAAATGCTGCCGGCTATAGTATTGGTATCCTTTATCCAAGCCACCCCATCTCTTATTATAATATTCAAACCCCCAAGTTTTGCCTCCTGATTTTCCGTTCCTCCAATTGATAAAGAATCTGTGATTTCAATTACATGGTTATAATCTACATTATTAATCATAATTTCAATCGCTTCCCGTGAAACATGGTGAAAGTCAGAAATAATTTCCAAATATGCGTTTTTAGATAAAAGGCCAGCACCAACAACCCCTGGGTTCCTATGATCGAATTGTGTCATAGCATTGTAGAAGTGTGTTATTAATCTAACGCCAGATATGAGGGCATTGTTTGCTGTAATATAATCAGAATCAGTATGTCCCATGGATACTATAATTCCATTGCCAGAAAATAATGACATCGCATCGTTAAAATTCTTGATTTCCGGTGCCATATCTATTATTCTGAGAACTCCCCTGCTATAATTAATAATATTGTTTATTTCATCAATATTTATATCCCTTATATATTCTGGGTTATGTGCTCCCTTTCTTGATAAGTTGATAAATGGACCTTCACTTCTTGCCCCGAGAATCCTTGCATCCCCCGGGGATTGATGTTGCATTGCATATTTTACATTGTCAATAAACTTAAAAAATTGGTTAAGTGGTAGAGAAACACAGGTAGGTATAAATGAAGTAACGCCATTTTTGGCAAGCATCTTGGCCCAGTAAAGAATTTCCTCAGGAGATGCGGTAGACGCATCAACTCCAAAGTATCCATGGGTGTGTATATCTATAAAACCAGGAAGCACAATATCATTTGAATGATCCACGATATTAGAATAAATTGGTTCATCGCTAAAGCTGTATATTTTATCTTTATTAATATTCATATATGATTTATTTACAATTCCCGCCGAAGTTACAATAGTTTTACACTTTATACTAAACTGTTCCATCATTAAACTTAATTGTATAGACATATAAATAATTATTAATTGTAGTTATATATTAATCATATCATATTATACTTAATTGAATTTGAATACGGTAAATATGACACTCTTTTGTATCTGTACAGGTTTATCATCGAGTTCTTTTCCTCTGATGAACTTATACCACAATTAACTGTTGTAACCTATCCAGTGAATACCTGATGAAACCGCATTTCTGTCCTTCATAGTATATTCGAGAAAATATACTACGCCACTTTAGATTTCGGTATAGAACTCCCATACCATATCTTCAATGATACGTCTTTATCATATTCAATACATCGCACTTTACCATGTTGGTCACATAATAACACATCACCTTTGTGCTTTAAGATATTATTATTTTTTCAAGTTACAATATTTGCCTTGTTACGATAAATGTTTCCAGGCTCTCC
>JAKAAK010000108.1 GCA_021797025.1 Thermoplasmata archaeon | reverse complement strand
ATACGAGCCTGAATCCACCAAGGGAATTGCGCCTCAGCCTTCCTGTTTCTATCATGGAAGCTTTTCCTGATAAGACTGCCTACAATTACATATACCTAATAGGAGTTATATTTGTGATTCTGGGATTCATATTTACCATACTGATTAAAAAGACAGGGACAAAGAGTTAATTTAATGTTATGAAACTTTAAATATAAATAAATATTGGCTTTCCATGATAGAAACAGGAAGGCTGAGGCGCAATTCCCTTGGTGGATTCAGGCTCGTATGGCAGGCCATGGGAACACTTTCAGTTGCAGCAGATGCAGCTTATTTATTAACTGGAGTGGTAGAATATGCACTGGGTGCAACCCCGCTTGCACTGGTTCTCGGTGTATTCGCATATCTATTTATTATGAATACTGGATACCAGTTTTCCAAGCATGTTAATTCAGCCGGTTCATACTATACATTTGCCGGCAAGGGATTAGGCGGCATAGCCGGAACATTCCAGGCATGGAACATGGCATTTTATGGCCTCATAGGATACGGCAGCTTTGGATTCCTGGGGCTGGCCGCATTCATAACACTGCTTGATCCCACATATAAGGGCATAATTTTCTGGCTTCCTGTGGCATTCTTTGCCGCACTGATATCCTTCATATTCACACACAGGGGCATGAAAATTTCCACAGATTACCAGATAGCCGGTGGTGTAATTGAGGTTGCAGTGCTGCTCATAGGTTCAGCATTAATCATTATCAATGCTGGAAAACTCAATACCCTTGCGGTATTCAGCACAAAATACGTCTCAGGAATTTCGCAGCTTCTCTTCGCAATGATCTATTCCATGATACTCTACTTCGGCACTACTGTGTCCATAACAGCCATGGGAGAGGAAGCAATAACACCACAGAAAACAATCAAAAAAGCCCTCATAGGTACGGTCATACTTTCAGGCATAACTTTAATAATTGTTTCATATGCATTTACAATCGGCTGGGGGCCCTCTGCCATGGCTTCATTTGCAAGTAGCAATGATCCCGGCGTTATACTCTTCAGCAAACTCAACCCTGTCATCTATATACTTTTAATTCTTGTAACAGTAAACAGTTTCATGGGATACAATATTTCCGTGAGCAATGCCGATTCAAGAATATTTTATAGTTTTGCAAGGGATGGCATATTATTCCTTCCAGAAAGCATAGCAAAAATACACAAAAAATACAAAACGCCATCCAATGCCGCACTGACAATATTCATCATGTCCTTCATCATCGCTGTTGTTTTCGGTGTGCTATTCGGGCCTGTCCAGGGTGGGCTTATCATGCTACTGATCAACGCATACGCTGCATATACAGAGCACATCGTTGCATCCATATCCCTGCCATTCATGATGAAACGCATCGGTAAGCTCAGGGTTATTGAGCATATTATTATTCCTGTAATAGGAATATTGATTCTCGTAATTATAATGGCAGGCACACTGATATCCCCGGAAAAATACCCGGAGAATATAGCAGTATACATAGGCATTGCGTGGATTCCCATTGCAGGGATAATGACACTGATAGAATACATGGTTCATCCCGAGAGGGTCAGGAGGGCAGCAAAGATGTCCATTGAGGAGGAGGCACTGGAGCCTAAATAATTCACGCCACCTCAGCTGCTTTAAATTTCATCTTTTTCATATTGGAGTTGGAAGCAAATAGAAGGAACAGTATGACCGGAAACAGTGCTATAAACATATATCTAAAGCCTATGGCATTTTCAATCAGGCCGCCAGCAGTTGGTGTTATTATCCCTATCGCCATCATTATGGAGAAGAAATAGCTGTTTGCCATATTCCTGTAGGACATGTCGAATGTTCTGCTGATGGATACTATGGATAGGGGATATGTTACGCCATGTGGCATTCCCAGAAGAAGATAGGCAATAATGTATATTAGGTTACGATTTCTGTTAACCATGTTAACAAACCTCTTTAGAAGTTATCATCTCTTTTATGCTTAAACTTCTTGGATATAACCCGATACCCTCTATCCCGTTGGCAAAAGCTTCAGGGATTGCTTTTTTAATTATATTATAGGAAGCCTGCAGGTCAGCATGCATTAACGTTCCATTTGCTGACCTGAATACTCCCCTCTTTATTCTTTTTCCTGAATATGTTTCATGCTTATCTATTTCCTCATTATCAAGGAAAGAGCATTTGGATGTGTATGATTCTTCCTGTATTATTACATTTATTCCATTCTCATTGCCTTTATAGTATATTTGATTAATTAATGTATTAAAAGGAATCTGTACAAAGTCCTGGTTATTCTTTTTTCCCATATCCACATCCTGCTTCCATCCACTGTTATGGCCTATTACAATTGTATCTATTTTTAGATTCTTTGCATATGCTATAACAGCACTGGACAGCTTATGCATTATATCCCTTATCTTCCTGTTCCTTGTTAAATATAACCTGTTTATCCTTTTAGTATTCTCCTTGTTCTTTCTCTGTTTATCATTTATAGATTTTAATCTTGCCAATTCCTTGTTGAAATATTGGTTGATGGATTTTAAAACACCACCCTTAACAGCAATGCCTTTCTCAGATATGCTGTTTCCAATGGTTATGATATTCCTTACTCCAATATCTATTCCCAGTATCCTGTCAGGATTTAAATCCGATATATCTGATATCTCTTTAGAATACACAATCTCTACATTATAGCCAGTTCCCATTGGTATTATCCTTGCTTCCCTTAAATCCATATTATTGTCTAATCCTGTTCTCACCTCTAAATTCATTATTTTTGGGAATTTTAGCATTCCATTATCCATATGGCACTGCTGGTTTGTAAATACAAGCATAAATTCACCATCCCTATGCTTGTATTTTGGTGGCTTTGGAACTCCTAAAAACAACTCCGGATTCTTCCTATAGGATTTAAGTGCCTTAAAGAATGAGTTCCATGAGTCTTTTACCTTTTTGATAGTCCACTGTGCTGTCTGTGCAGGGAGTTTCTGGAAATTATTATTTTCCTCTATATCTGAAGGATTTGAGAATTGTTTTGCAAGCTCGTTATAAGGGGACATTTTCTCCCTGCTAAAGAACTGCTTTCTGAGAATGTAATTTGCTTGATTGAATAAGTTCTTGGATGTATGGCACATTTTGGATACTGTGCCATTATCATGAATAAAGATTTGCCGTGTTCTAATTGCCCTCATAGCCCACCTCTATTGAATTTTTATTTCTTTTTGAATATAATTTCATTGAATAACTGTGGAGCATTGAAGTTATATCATTAAATATTTCATCTGAATCCATTTTTTGATTCCCTGCTTCCGATATAACTATTATTTCAGTGCCAAACTTTTCAAATAGATGTTTGAATAAATCAAGGCCAGACCTGCCTAATCTATCCCTGTATGTTATTATTACCCTTTCTACCCTGTAATCTATAATTTCATCCAGCATGTTAAAGAATTCTTTTCTCTTATCAAAGGATATTCCGGATGCTATATCTGAATATATTGCATTTATTGTATATCCATTCATAAAGCACCACTGCTTCAGCTGCTGTATCTGATTTTCCAAATCTTCCTTCTGCTTTGCTGTTGATACCCTTGCATATATTACTGTCTTTCTTTTAACATCCTTATTTAATAATTTATAAACATCCTCATCATTATAATCATAAAAGCCATTGGGCATAGCTGTAAACCCTATTTTACCTGTTGAGGCATATACATGAAGTGTTTTTCTGGAGATGCGTAGAAGGTTTAATACCTCATTAGCCTTCATGGTTATTGCCATAATATATCAATTGTATAAATAGTTATTGAAATTATTCATAATATCATTCACACCGAAGAACAGGAAAATTTTCCCTGTCAATGTAATAATAATCGCAGTTCCAAGATAGTGCCAGAGATTTTCCGGTGCCCGCCATGAAATGAAGAGCCTGGACGAAAATGAAACGATAAAAAACCGGTAAACAGCAGGGAAACATCAGAAAGGCTCAATTTCAGCACACTTTTAGCATATATCCCACCGAAGGTTATGAGCAATGCAAAAATAATATTGTATGCAAGAATTGCGTAGACTGCAACCCTGAACCCCGGCTCCCCGAATACACTTACCTTCTTCTTTTTAATTTCTGATTTGCTGTCAGGAAATCTCAGAAATGGTGAAAGAACAGAAGCCACAACGCCCAGTGGCACAAAGAACAGGAATATGTACCTTAAAGGTTCGAATTTAAGTATATACGACTCCAGTGCTGGCCCGGCAATCAGGCTCACACTGAGTGCAAGGGTATAAATCCCCAGGGCCTTTTCCCTGGCCTTCTTATCATCTATCATGCCCGCCGATGTAATTATATTCGGCATTATAGCACCGAAGGCAAGCCCCGCAACAGCTATGAAGATCCATACTGTTATAAAATTGGAAAACTGCATGACCGCCAGAATAACTGTGAAGCCTATATTCGATCCGATAAATAGATATCGGCGCCTTACTGCATCTAGCCGTGAATTAATTAATCCAGTGGTGATGAAGGTAGCCAGTGCCATAAGTGACTCTGTGAGCCCGACCTCCAGCTGCCCGAAGTGAAGGTCATATTTGGAAAACAGGGATATGGTGGTCATCATCATGTTATTCGATGCCCTCACCATGAATGTTATGAATATTATAATGAGCACGGAATATGTGAGGTATGTATTCCTGATAATTTTTAATCTATCCATTTTATGCCACGGTATTCTCAATATATTAATTTAAAATAAATACTTTCATAAATTTATAATGATGATAGTTCTGTCAAGTCCTGTGCGCCGCTGCAATATAAGTATTGCCTGAATTTCTGTACATGAAAGAGAATACAACAATTACGGCAGCGGAAAATATTCCGAATATGCATATGAGAGACCAGGTGGCCAGGCCGTTATAATGGAATGTGTACATTATATAGGTTCCCACGGAGGGGCCGAAAGCCCTGCCGATTGAATTGAACATGGAGTTAAATCCCATATACCTTCCAGTTTTGCCCGCCGGGGCCATCTTGGAAATAACTGTATTTATTGTTGGAGTTGTAAGGTTCTCCCCTACTGTAATTATGACCATGTCAAACATCAAATCGTATAAATTGGTAGAAAATGCAATAATAAAGTATCCCAGGGCATAAAACAGGGCACCGGCTATAAACGTTCCCAGGTCTCCGAACCTTGCAAACACCCTTATCAATGGATACTGCCCGAGAACTACTACTATGCCGTTGATTGCATAGATATAACCCAGGTCAGCAACGTTGATTTTTATGGCAATTTCACTGTAAAGTGGCAGGGATACGGAAAACTGTGATGACAGCAGTATGATAAAGAAGGTTGCTATGCTGAAAACGAAAAGATATTTATCAAAAACAAGGAAAGGATTTCTGGTTCCAGTTCCTGTCTTCATCACATTCTGTTTCCTGACAAAGAGTATTATAATGGCCTGCAGGACACTTGCTATAACCAGTGCATAAAATATGTATATAATTCCGGAAGAGTAGATGAAGGATCCCATCAGGGGACCGATTGCCCATCCAACATTTGATAATATTCTGTAAATTGAATAGCCGCCTTCCCTGTCCTGGGATTCCGTAACATCAGAAATAAGGGCACTAGCAGAGGGATATACAAGGGACCCTGAGAAGGAGGACATTATAAAGAGTATAATTGTAAGCGTGTATATATTGTATAGAAATGACAGAGCTATTGAAAGGTAAATGAATATGCCTGAAACGCTTCCCAGCATCAGCGTGAATTTTCTCCCTTTCAGATCAGCCAGATAACCACCCAGTATGCTGAATGCCATGGACATGAGGGATAGCAGTGTAAATATAACTCCTACAATATATACGGCAAGATGAAGGTATAAACTGAGGAATATTGCCATGAAGGGCCATGAGGCTCCCATGCCCAGTGATCGCATCATGGATGACAGACTTACTATTACAACCTGCCTGTTACGTATATCTGATGAAAAGGACGCCATTACGTTGTATTGCAGGATATTATAATAATATTATTTTAATGACATAATTTTATACAAAAAATATGTGCATTATGAATAATTTCTATACATTTTTATAATCAGGGAATAATATGCTGCATCAATCATGACGTTACAAAAACTACAGTAAATATTAAATTCTATATGTTAATAAAACAGAATGGATAAAATCCCGCACCCCTACAGAGAGCGCCGGAATCAGGACATAAAGTTAAAGAAAGTTTTAACATCATGGGACCTTTATTTTCTGAGCCTGGGTTCTATTATCGGTTCAGGGTGGCTTTTCGCAGAGTCCGCCTCTGCTGGCACTGCAGGTCCCGCTGCAATTATATCATGGGTTATAGGTGGAATCCTTGTGCTCATTATAACTCTTGTTTATGCCGAAATTGGCGCAATGATACCACGCAGTGGATTCATAACGCGCTATGGACATTACTCACACGGGGGCATTGCCGGGTTATTCTTCGGATGGGCATATTTTGCCGCCAGGGCTGCTGCACCAGCACTTGAAGCTGAAGCAGTAATGACCTATGCCGGATCATATATAACGCATCCGGCGCTGATTTACTATGCGAAAAATCCTCTGGACCCATCCTCCAGTGTAACCCTGCTGACTGGATACGGCATTCTCATAGCTGGGATTCTTATTACAGGTTTTTATTTTCTTAATTACTACGGTGTAAAATTAATGGGAAAAACCAATCAGGCGGTTACATGGTGGAAGCTGATAATCCCATCTTTAACCATACTGCTCATGGCATTTTTCCTGTTCCATGCCGGTAATTTTGATAATCCCTCCCTGGGCGGTTTCCTCCCACATAACAATATTTCACTTGTTTTCGAGGCCATATCAACAGACGGTATAGTTTTCTCATACCTGGGATTCAGGCATACTCTCGACTTTGCAGGGGAGGCAAAGAACCCGCAGAGAGATATTCCACGTGCACTTATATTAGCCATGTTAACTTCAATAGCAGTCTATATACTGCTCCAGGTCATCTTTATTTCATCTGTAGACCCGGTGCTTCTGAAAACCTCCGGTGGATGGCTCGGCCTTTCATCTGCCTCAGCAGGCAGCTATGCAAAGAGCATCGATACCGCTCCATTTGCCTTCCTTGCAAGATCATCTGACCTGTCTATTATGGTAGTTCTTACATATTTGCTATACGCTGATGCATATCTATCGCCATCAGGAACGCTCAATATAGCCGCTGGAACCTCAACACGATCCCTGTACGGAATGGCTGAAATCGGGTATTTTCCACCCACAGTGGGAACTGTAAGCCGCAAAACCGGGGTTCCTGTATTTTCCCTTATAATCAGCCTAATACTTGGACTTGCGTTCCTAGCTCCATTGCCCAGCTGGTATGTTGTTGTGGGCCTTGTTTCCGGGATAGCTGCATTTACATACATCCTCGGGGGTTCAACCCTCATGGTTCTCAGGAGGGAAGCCTCAGAAATGAAAAGGCCATTCAAACTTCCATATGCAAAAATATTATCGCCGGTTTCCTTCGTTGCTGCAGCATTAATAGTATACTGGACAGGATGGCCCACCGTGGGATACACATCCATTATAATCTTTTCCGGGTTTATAGTATATCTGGTGCTTCTCTCTTTCCACCGGGTAGACAGCATTCTCTCAGTGGAAAACATAAAGGGTGGTTACTGGGTCCCTCTTCTCATAATTGCACTGGACATAATGTCCTATCTCGGGGAGAAAAATTTCGGGGGGCTTAATGTCTTTCCATTTCCCTATGATTTCTTGGTAGTAATAGTGGTCTCACTTTTCTTTTATTTTATTTCTGTGAAATCCGGTTTCAGGACATCAGAAATAACAGACATAATCGAATCAGGAGAACAGTACATAAATGAAGGTGGA
Source organism: Thermoplasmata archaeon (assembly GCA_021797025.1). The sequence goes on along the minus strand of JAKAAK010000108.1, from coordinate 1,806 downwards.
ATTGATGAATAAAATCCCAACTATCTTTCTATTCGATCCCGGTACCCCGAAATCATTAGGCTAAATTTTTAGAATTATTGTTATTTAAATAAAAAATATATTACTCAGTTACAGATACAGGCACAACTCTTTTTCCACCCTTATAGAAATTCATGTTATTCAGGTCGAATGCAAGTTTTACAGAATCGCCCTCCTTATAGGTATCTTCATATTTGCTTCCCTTAACCTTAACACTGTAATTACTGATGTCACCTGAACAGAATCTTTTATAAATGTATGTATAAAATTTAAATTCTTTAATATTTACTGTTTTATTTAAGCAATATTTAAACACATATGAGATTACAGGAAAATTATGGAAAAAGTTTCAGAATCTCGAACCCTAAAGAAGGGGGCAGCAGGATTTTATTCCCTCCTGGGACAATCAATTGCAATGATCTCACCGCTGGGAGCTGTGGCAGCAACAATGACAGGCGCAGCAGAATTCGCCAAGGGTTCGCTGCCACTGGCATACGTCATATCCATCTTTGGAGTACTAATATGGATAAACACACCCTACCAGTTTTCCAGAAAAATTAACGGGAGTGGAGGATTTTATACCTTCAATTCCCGTGGGGCTGGGCCAAGATACGGTCTTACAATAGGATATATGATGTGGTTCTCATATTTTATGGTTATAACCAATGCCATACTGTTTACCTCAGGCGTATTCATACCCGGAACTATTTCATATTTCCTTCATGTGAATATAGGAACATACACATGGATACCCATTATGACAGCCTTTATTATCATACTCACAGTAATAGCCTATCTTGGAATAAAGCCATCGCTGGCATACAGTTTCACAGCATCTGCCATTGAAATAGCGCTCTTGATTATAACATCCATTGTCATAATAGTTGCACTGGGTTCAAAGAATACACTGGCCCCATTTACTCCTACGCCGGCAGAAGGATTTGCGGGGGTTGCTGTTGGAATGGTGCTCGCAATATTCTCCATGTCAGGATCGTCTGCGGTTGTCACCCTGGGAGAGGAGGCAAAACAGCCAAGAAAAAACATAAAGAAGGCACTTCTGATAAGCTTTCTCATAACCGGAGTTGTATTTGTGCTCACATCATATGCACTAACAGTGGGCTGGGGAGTTTCAAAGATGTCAACATTTTTCAGCTCCAGTGTGCCGGGATTGATTGTTACAGATAAGTATATAGGCCTCCCATTTACCATAATACTCTTTATTTTCATTATCAACAGCCTTTTCGCAGGTTCTCTGGCTCCATTGAATACAAGCTCCAGGATGATATTTTCCATGAGCAGGGATGGACTCGGGCCATCAATGTTTTCAAAGGTCCATCCTGTTCATAAAACACCCTATATAGCCATCATTACCATGGCTGCAGTTGCATATACGGTTTCACTTATATCCGGGATTCTCATAGGGCCAGAGAATGGATTCCTATACCTTGTAACTGCCTCCTCGGCAGCCCTGTTCGTAGGCCATATACTGAGCAACTTCGGGCTTGGTGCCACATTCAAAAAGCTGAAAGAATTTAAAGTTGTGACACATGCCATCATACCGGCGGCTGCAACAATAATACTTGCTGTTGCAATGTTCTACAGTTTTTACCCTCCTGCATATCCAGTTGATTACGCTATCATCACTGCAATTGTTTTTATCATCATATCCGCAATTGCAATTTTCATTTATGGCAAAAAACACCCGGAGGAAATCAAAAATGCAGGATCAACAGATATGCTCGTGCAGGAGGAAATATACAGCAAGGAATAAAATAATATTATTTTTTT
>JAKAAK010000107.1 GCA_021797025.1 Thermoplasmata archaeon | reverse complement strand
CTATCAATTCATGTATATATTTTCTGTACTGCCCTATTGCACCCAGGATTTTTTTATGAGTTTTTGATTCTGAATAGGGTTTTTTTGCAGAACAGGGGAGAAGCAGTGCAATATTTCTATGGTCGGGCTTTTCATATTCCCGGATTTTTTCCCTGTATTCAGCGATGTCGGGTCGATTCAGGGATTCAAGTGAGTTTGCCTGTATGTATGGTGTCCTGGAAGGAAATACTGCTGCAAATTCACTGTAATATCCGGTATCGGCGATTCTCAGCATTTCAAGAGCCTTGCCTGATATGCATATTTTTTCAGCTATTTCCCTCAATGTATTATCACGTATAGAATCGAATATTGATTCAAGCATGGATTCAGCAAACTTTATGTTTTCCTCCAGCGGGTTGTAGTCAACCTTTGACTTTCCGGCAACAGTGTATTTTATCCCGTCCATGCTTTCCCTCCGGATGTAAAGGTCATCAAATATGTTAACTCCGAGATAGGCCAGGACCGGCATAATATATGGATCAGATATTCCCTGTAAATAGAATAATTTTGTATAACCATATTTTTTTCTCAATTCTATCAGAAAATTCACCAGTTTTCCGGGGCGTTGAATCAGTTCAAGACCGTTGAATATTATTATAAAATCCTTTCCCTCTATAACATTTTCACCATTTAAAAAAGATGGATAGTATATCTTCTTTTTAAACTCTTCACCGAGGATTTCTATGCTATCATCTTTGTTTATATAATCATCTGAAAAAGTATTTATCAGGAGTGGAAACTTTCCGCCGTTTCTATAACCTGCCCATGAGAAGCCCATTACATACTGCTTATCTTTTATCTTTTCAGGCATATGACCCTATTAAAGAATGTTATATTATCCTTACCACGGTTTAGTTCGTAAATACATTCTACATATTTTGTTACAAATAACCAGTATTATAGTGGATTAACGGGGAAAATTAAAATGTATATTTTTTTAAAAATTATTTTGTTGTAATTCTAACAACGTTGCTTCCACGGATTATGACTTTTCCTATCTTTCTCTGGACTTCCCCACTCTCCTCTGCATCGTCAAGTGTCATATTCATGTATTCATCATATCCTGAAAGTATCCCCTCCAGTGATCTGTTATCCTTTAATAATAGCGTAACTTTCTTATTCAAATTCTCTTCTAGCATTTTCATTGGTAATGTGGCCATTTTATTCACCTAATTATATTCGTCTTCTCCGTTAAACTGATCGTCGTGCTCCATCATGACTTTTATTAGACCACCCAGAAGCTCTTTCATGCTGTCAATTTCCTTTCTCATGTCCTTAACTTCCTTATTCAGCTCCTGAACGTCTTTTATTTTATCAGCTTCTTTCATGATTATCACCTGATATATTTATATTGCCATAATCTGGGGCAATTTTTCTCTGTTCTACCCTTCCACAGTTTTTGCATACCAATTTGCCATTATCTAGGGTAAGTTCATTCCTGCAAACAGTACATCTGCTTTTAAGTACACCCAATCCACCATCGAATATTGTTAAATAGCTCGGCCTTGTACTTATAATTCTCGCCCTTACAAGATCGCCAAGAGTAAGTATATGCGAATACATGGTTTTATTTGGAATCGGCAATCTAATCCTGCTTTCTGTATTTGCCGGAATCAACTTTCCCTCGCTAATAAATCCTGAAACAAGTACTATTGCCTCTTTATTCAGTAATTTTATAACCTTGCCGTAAACTATGTCATATTTCCTTATAGGCTGAGACTGCTTCGTGGTATTTACAGATATTATCAAGGATTTCTCGTCTCTGGCCACTTTTCCAAATGCCGTTGATATAACATTTCCATCAATATCCTGTGTATTTTTACCTGAAACATATTCTTCCTCCTTGGCGATTATATCCCCGGGGAATACTATATCTTTTAATTGCTCCATTCAATTACCTCTTTAAAAGCCTGTAACTATATAGATTTTATATAATAGCAGGCACTTATTGTACCTTTATATTAAGTAATTCATTTATTATTAATTTTTTGTTATGCACCCTGTGGATATGTTCAGTGAAAAATATTGAGTATACGTAACAAATTTAATGCTATGACCAGAATGAAAACAAAGGTAAGATAGGGTGCAGTATACACAAAAAGGCTGAAGGATGTTTTACGGCTGGGATTTTTGATGAATCTATACGAAAATACAACTATGGGCACAGAAAGTACAGCCACTGGGATAAGATAAACCAGGTTGTAAAGCCCCAGAAAATAGGGGGTAAGGGAAAACACTATCAGAAGTAAAGATGACAGTGAAATTGCTATTGCGGTAGCACGGTCAGAATGAACCACCGGAAACATGGGGACTTTTGCCTTTTTATAATCATCCCTGTATCTGTAAGCTAGGCTCCATACATGAACAGGTATCCAAAACATTACAAGGAAGAAAAGTATCCAGGGAAGCCAGGAAAAAGCTGACGTCACTGTATACCATCCTATGAGCACTGGAAACGCCCCTGAAAAACCACCATAAATTATGCTGTATGGAGATATCTTCTTTAACATATAGCTGTAAATGAAAACATTGTCAAATATGCCTGCGGACATGAATAAAGCTGCAATAAATCTTCTTATTGCAAGTAAGATTACAACAGAAAGTATAGCGAGGGAATAACCGAATATAAGTGCCTGTTTTTTAGTTATGGCACCCATAGGAAGTGGGCGTTTTTTTGTCCTCTCCATAATAGAATCCATGTTGAGATCTACGTAATTTGTTAATCCCTCTGCGCCCATAGAGCCGAGTGTTATTGATATTACTGCAGCAACAATAAGTAATACGTTATTTAAAGAAAATTTATTGATTGCTAGAATAGCCCCGCCGAATCCTATAAAGACCAGAAGCCACCACACTCTGGGTTTAGAATATTCAATATAAGTAGCTAACTTTCCGGCCATAGAATCTATTACCTGATGATAATCTTAAATAAATATATTGGCGTTATTTTAATTTAACTAGATTTTTATAGAAAAACTTGGTAGTATGGGTACTTTATCAGTTCTGGATTTTTGAGCTTTATGCTGTTTCAAATATTGTGTAACGATGAATTGTACTGAAAGGTTTATATCACAGTATTGAATAGAAGACTGATGTCAGACCATACAAATATTAATAAAATCATAGATAAAACTCGAAGCAACACATTACGTGATATACCGGATGTGCTTGTGCCGGTATGGCAGATAAAAATTAGGGAAAGATTTGGAATCAATGTCGACAGGGAAATTGCAGAATATATTGTTCTTGCAGTTCATGAAAATGGTACATGGAAGAGGCAGAGGGCAGTAAGAAAAATAGAGAAAATCCTTGTGGATAGAGGCAATGAAGCGCCTACAGCAAAGATCATGGCTCGCAATATTCTGGAGATGGCAGTTGGAACCACACAAAGATAAAATAAATAAAAAATCACTTGAACTATTTTTGTCAAAGCTCAACAGACCGGAATCATATAATATGGATCTGGAGCAGTACCCTACCGATGCGGGTACAGCCTCTACATTATTAATTGGTGCATATCTAGACGGGAATATATATGATAAGAGTGTTATAGACCTTGGAACAGGCAACGGTATGTTTGCCATTGGTGCATGGTATCTCGGCGCAAGGTGTACAGGTATTGACGTAGATGAAAAGATGATTGACCTGGCTGAAAGTAACTGTTATAAATTCCGGTGTAATTGCAATTTTATTAAAACCGGTGTTGCCGAGGTAACAGGCAGTTACGATACAGTAGTAATGAATCCCCCATTCGGTTCAATAATTAAACACGATGATTTGCCATTCATAAAAAAGGCGATTGAAATAGGCACAAATATTTACAGTATACATAATATGGCAAGCTATGAATTCATCAATGAATTTTACTCCAGATATTTGAATATAGTAAGAAAAACAAGGATATTTATCAGAGTTCCCATGATTTATCCACATCATAAATACAGATACAGGGATATAGAATCTATTCTAATATATGGAATAAAAAATTAAAAAAAATATTATACGTATTTATAATATCCACTAACCTTTATGGCCGGGGTGGGGTAATGGACATCCTTGGGGACTGTGGATCCCCGGACCCGGGTTCGATTCCCGGTCCCGGCCCTTTATTATGATTATTGTGTCTTATTTATTATGATTTTTATATAATTGGATTATAATATATCCCCGCCCGAGTAATGTAATTCATAAAGCGTATTTTCGCCTTCATCTATTTTCTCATACCCAATAAAGTAAGAAATATCGCCAGTAAAATCATTGTTATAAAGATAATTACCCTCGGCATAAGATTTCGGTCCCCTGAAAGGAGCCTCTTCCGATACCAGATAAAGGCACTTTTTTAAAAATTTATAAATCCCATTAGTATCCAGTGTATCTTCTATAACAGCGCCAGAGTATACCATTCCCCATACAGGAGCACCGTTACGGTAAACCGTTTCAATTCCATTGAAAGAAAGTACTCCGAAATAATTGTCCCTGTATTCCATTGCACCCTCTCTGATTATAAATTCCTTTGATCCTGAAATACGCGGTTCCATGGTTCCGCTACTGGATGCATAGGACTGTTTTTTTGCCCTGACTATAAAATCTATTAATGTGCCGGTATCCATAGGCGCGTATACAGGTATCAAATTTCAACTTTTTGCAGTCACTATAAAATCCCAATTAACCGATACATTGAATTATAAAAATAATATTATGTTGCATGGAAGTCAAAAGAGAAGATTTATTAAAAAACCCTGTTAAAGATATGAGGGTTGGAAAGGATACCACCCTTACAAATCTAATAGAAATGTTCGGTACCAGCGGGGGTTTTACATCAAAAAAAATTTATGAAGGATATCAGATACTAAGGGAGGAGTTCAATTCTGATGAGACGACATTCCTTTCATTTCCTGCAGATATTATATCTACTGGAACAAGAGGTATAATAAATCAGCTTGTAAAGAATAAACTGATTGATGTCATTATTACAACCAACGGCACACTTGACCATGATATAGCAAGGACATATACGGATTATTATGCTGGAACATTCAATTTCGGTGATGAAAAATTAAAGGATATGAATATTAACAGGCTTGGCAACGTCTTTGTGCCCGATGAAAGTTATGGAGTTATAATTGAAGACAGGCTCATGCCAATGATAGAGGAACTTTACAATAAGAAAATGGAATGGGCACCTGTAGATTTAATTCGTGAGGTGGGATTGAAACTTAACAATGAAAATTCAATTCTTTATAACGCTGCTAAAAACAATATACCTATATTTGTACCTGGAATTACCGATGGTTCATTCGGTTCCCAGCTCTGGTCATTTTATGAAATGCACCATGATTTCCGTATAAATATTCTTGAGGATGAGCATAGATTATCGGATATAGTATTTGATGCAAAAAAAACAGGGGCCTTAATGATCGGCGGCGGAATATCAAAACACCATACCATATGGTGGAATCAGTTCCGTGACGGGTTGAATGAGGCAGTATATGTCACCACTGCACAGGAATACGATGGTTCCCTGTCCGGTGCAAAACTGGAAGAAGCCATAACATGGAAGAAGGTCAGAAAGGATGCAAAATTTGTTAATATTTATGGTGATGTGACTGCACTACTACCACTTCTTGTGGGACCCTTCCTGTAATTATTATTAAAAAATTTTAAACATTTTTAAGATGATTTTTGATTTATAACATTGAATTTCATTAATTCCCTCATGTCAAAGCTTTATTCTTGGTTTCAGGTGCGTATTTCAATGTTAAGGCCAATCCTATCAGTTCAAATACTGCAAAGTAAATAATTATAGTCTTTAAACCATAGAGCGAATCAATTATTGGGAATGAAAATACTGCAAGTATTGATCCCAATCTTGAAACAGAGGTGGCAAAACCCATTGCAGTTCCCCTGATCCTTGTTGGAAATATTTCAACTGGATATGTATATGTAATAGGACTCGGACCAACATTATGGAAAAAGTGGACAAAACCAAATGCACTGAAAGTCATCAACAGACCTACAACTGCATACTCGTTTACAAAAAAGAATATAATAAGGACGAGAAAAGAACCCAGAAAGCCAATAACCAGGAGAAGCCGCCTTCCTATACGGTCAACATAATATATTGCAATTAGAAAGCCAATTACAACTGGTATGGATTCGGCCATTCCTGTGAATACAATATAAAGGTCTGCGTAGTATGAAGTAATTTCTGTTGAAAATATTAAAGGAGAATATGTCCATATACCATAACTTACAATATCATATGAAAACCATGCCATGGAAATAAATATTATATACTTTCCATACTTTCCCTTGAATATATCCCTTAAACGTGTTTTCCCTGGACTTATGTCCGGTAATGATGCTATACTGTATCCTGTGGATTTTTCAAAGTTTTCTCTGGCAGTATTACCTGCGACATTGCCATATTTGTGCTGCACCCAGTAAGGGCTTTCTGGAATTTTTTTCCTAGAATATAGTACAAGTATTGGAAATATTGCACCGGCCATGTACATATAACGCCATGCATTTACACCTGTGAACAGAACAAGTGGAACTGCAATTCCAAGGAATATGAGCGAGCCAATGGAGAAAGAGAAAATATTGAAAAACATAAACTTCCCACGGGTCTTTGTTGGAGAAAATTCAGCCTGGATGGAGGAACTGACGGGGTAATCAGCTCCTATGCCGAAACCGACTATCAGTTCAAGTATGGAGAAATTTATGTAATTTGTTGCAAATCCTGTAAGAAAGATGAATATAGACACAAGAAATAGGTCATAAATGTAAATAAACCTCCTACCGTAAATATCCGCAATATAACCGGAAATCATGCTTCCGATGAGAACACCGCCAATTGATGAGATTCCCATTATGGAAATTTCATAACTTTTCAGGGACATTACATTTATCAGGTATAGCAATGCATATGAAAATACTGTAAGTGTATATCCATCCATCATTACACCCATGGAGGATAGCACAGTAATCTTTCTGAGAAATGGTGAGGAAGGTGCATCTGAAATAGTCTTATAGCTGTTCATCTAAGCCATAATTACATTTTTGTATATAAATTATTAGTACTTACTTATAAATAAGTAATATAAAGTGTCACCATGTTAAAAATATTTATATAATTGTTAGCAATTAAGATTTGACGACGGTCATAACATCGGGGAAATACCAGGTCTCATTCCGAACCCGACGGTTAAGTCCGATGTGTTACATACTGTACTATCTTCCGCGAGGGGACGGGAACTATGTTTCGCTGTCGTTTTTTACTGTTCTTTTCGTTTATCTAAAACAAGTTTAATTAACAGGTTTTTCATGAAGGTTTATGATAAATCCTTGGAGTTCATCCCAGTATTTCGATTATGAGAAGTTAATAAAAGAGTTCGGAATAGAAAAACCGGATGATTATTTTGACTATTTTATGTTCAGGAGAAAACTTATATTCGGACAGCGCGGTCTTGATTATCTGGAATATGCTATAAAAAATAAGATGAAGTTCAATGCCATGACAGGTTTAATGCCTTCTGGCCATATGCATTTAGGGAATAAACTAACAATAGACCAGATTATATATTTTCAATCCCTTGGGGCAGAGGTGTATATCGCTGTTGCTGATCTTGAATCATATGCAACCAGAGGTATAAGCTTTGAAAGAGCCCGTGAAATAGCTATAAATGAATATATAGTTAACTACATTTCCATGGGATTAAAACCGTGCAAAATTTATTTCCAGTCAGAAAATTTTGATACACAGAGCCTGGCATTTATACTTTCAAATGGGACAAATATGAATGAACTCAAAGCCATATATGGCCTTAATGACTCGTCGTCCATGCTACATGTTAATTCCCCCATAATACAGGCTGCCGATGTACTTCACACACAGATGAGGCATCTGGGAGGACCAAGACCGACTGTGGTACCGGTGGGCGTTGACCAGGACCCTCATATCAGGCTGATGCGTGACCTGGCGAAAAGGCTCAGAATTTACAGTGTAAAGTCAGACCATGGAAAAATATCCGTGTTTATTAAGGGCACCGAGAGTCCTGAAAAATATATTGATAATGCCATGGAAGAACTTTCGGCCAGCAGCTATGAATGCACTCCCAACTATGAATACCGAGCTATATATATTAAAAATTCAAAGGAAGAAGAGAGAATAAAAATAGATATGATACTTGCAAATCTGGAGGGAGGATTCAATGAATACGCATTTGTTGAACCGTCAGCAACATTCCAGAAACTGGAAACCGGCCTCAAGGGCGGAAAAATGTCATCGTCCGTTCCAGATTCACTGATAAGCCTGAATGATTCACCAGCCGATGCAACCAAGAAAATCAAACATGCAGTAACCGGTGGCAAGCAGACTGTTGAAGAACAGAGAAAATTAGGTGGGAATCCTGATATATGCCCTGTGTTTGAACTGTATAAATACCACAGCAATGATGATAAATATGTCACCAGGGTATACGAGGAATGCATAGGGGGTGTTAGAATGTGCGGGCAATGCAAATCAGAGGCTGGGGAAAATATCTCAAAATTCCTAAAAAATTTATCTGAAAAGAAGGATGAATCATTTAGAAAGATAGATGATTACCTCATAAAGAGGTCATCCTGAATAAGATTGTGCAGTTTTTTAAGTTCCTCTGGCTTGAATATTCCATATTCGGTGATGAATGCGGTAACATATTCATGGGGCGTTACATCGAAAGCGGGATTTTTTGCATGCCCTTCTACAGGACCAAGTCTGGAGTTGTTTACCATGAGAACCTCGTTTTCATCTCTTTCCTCTATGGGTATCCCATCTCCGGTCTTCAGAGAAAAATCAAATGTGCTTCCCGGTGCAGCTACATAAAACGGTATATTATTTACCTTTGCAAGAACAGCCTTTTCATATGTTCCTATCTTATTTGCAAAATCACCGTTGGCAGCAATCCGATCAGCGCCCACTATGGCAAGATCAATATCCTTATTTTTCATGAAATGCCCGGCTGCATTATCTGCTATTATGGAATAGTCTATACCCTCCTGCTGCAGCTCCCATGCAGTGAGCTTTGCTCCCTGTAGCCTTGGTCTGGTTTCATCCACATAAACAAATATTTTTTTGCCTGAATCGTGGGCAATCCTCATGGGTGCCAGCGCTGTTCCCCAGTCCACGACGGCCAGTGCTCCTGCATTGCAGTGTGTAAGTATTCGATCATCGGCTTTTATGAGGCTATTACCGTATTCACCTATCTTCCTGGATCTTTCAGTAATTTCCAGTGCATATCGCCTTGCCGCAGATTCAGCGAATTTATTTGCCTTCATATAATCTATTGCCTTAAATAAATCATATGCTGTAGGTCTGGAAGAAGAGATTGTTTTTACGGCTTTGTCCATATCTTCCTTATCCCTGAATGCCATGGCAAGTCCATATGCAGCCGTGACGCCTATGGCGGGTGCACCCCGAACAACCATATTTTTGATTGCATAGTAAATATCATCGCTGTTCTTAGCAGTATATATCTCTATAGATTCTGGTATTTTTCTCTGATCAATAAGCTTAACCTGATTATCTTCGTACCACACGGCGAGAATTGATCTTGATTCTCCATTTATGTTGACTTTCATTATGGAATATGATTGGAAAAGATATTAAATTTTTCATGAGAATTTTCTCATGTGGCATTGCAAAAACTAAAACTTTAAAATACTATTTAGTAATATCATTACACAACAAAAGTTATATCATTCAAAGAAATATAGCTGACTACATATTATGGGTCCGTAGCTC
>JAKAAK010000106.1 GCA_021797025.1 Thermoplasmata archaeon | reverse complement strand
CATGAGGTGGGAGATAATGAAAATCGTCAGTTGCTAAAATGTGAGACACCCTAATAAATATATTATAAATGCCAGGATTATTGTATATATAAATAGGGAATTTAATACCTATTTAAATAAAAATAACAATTAATAGTTAAAATATTGTTATATATTAAATTTTTCCATCAGCACTTGTATCTTTAAAATATTGAATGATTTTAAGGACAGTTGTATAGTTCGCCATGAGATGGGAGTATAGTTACAGGGCATAAACTCTTAATTTTCTCCATTGAAGCCCGTGCATCTTCCATATTCTGGGTAAACATTTGGTCGATCTTGAATTTTTGTCTCTTTATTGTAAATGCATCCCCCACAAATACCGTGTTTTTATCTTTATAATATAAGGATACATTATCCTGAGAATATCCAGGGGTATCAATAACTCCCAGAAAATCAAGTTCCATTTTATTATAAGAGTATACGTGTTGGATCCCATCAAACCGAAGCCCTTTTCCCTCTATTTCTAGGATTCCTTTTAGATTGGGGCCATTTTTCATGGTTCCCATACCGCGTTTGGGAACATATATTTTAGGATTATACGTATCATAAATCTCACGCAATGCTCCAACATGAATATAATCGACTGCAGTTATCAAAACATAGTCCGGGGAATTACCGGTACTGCTATAATAATCCCTTATTTTATTAAAATCCGACTGTATTCCAGCGTCTATCTGGATTATAGCATCAGGCCTTTTTATAATATATGTATGAACAACTGTTCCTGGTATTATGTCGATAGTCTCGGGAAAATCGAAAACAATTTTAGCCATCACATTAACCTCCTGTGTCATCAATATATTAAAATTATATAAAAGGATATATTATTATAACCAGCAAAAGAACTAGTAGATACATATTTGAAAATCCAAAGGCACTTCTGAAATATTTTTTGTTATACTGTTTAAAGGCTGGTCTGGCGATGTAATAAAGAAGTACAGCGTCCATAATTACTGCAATTGGGAGATATGCAAGTCCGAGTTTAATTGCGGGCACCAGAAATGGTATAAGGGAATAAAATACAAGTATAACGGTATTAACAATAATCCAGAATTCAGTTTTTTTAATACCGACCATTGCAGGTAGCATTGGCACCTTACTCGCTTTGTAATCATCTACATTATTAATTGAAAGATTCCAGAAGTGGGTAGGTGTCCACATAAATACAAGGAAAGCAAGGAATAGTGAGGTGAGTGAGACTGAATTTGTAATAGCGGCCCAGCCAGCTAAAGCTGGAAATCCACCTGCTATTCCTCCTATTACAATGTTTAAACTTGTTCTTCGTTTTAAAAATACAGTATATAGAAATACATAGCTGAGAAATCCCCCAAAAATAAATAATGCTGTTAATAAATTTATGAATAGCGAACTAACTATAAAGGATATAATGATCATAATAAGTGCAATTGAAAATATATAGCCCCGGGTGTATGCATTCAGGGTGCTGGACCTAGATTTTGTTCTCTTCATTTTTGTATCTATATCCATATCGTAAATATTGTTGAACATACTTGCGGACATAGAACCTAATGTTCCGGTAAGTATCAGTAAAAATAATACTATGGGATGGGAAAAACTACCCGGTGCTAAAATAAAGGCTGTTACGGCAACTAAATCTATTAAAATCGTGATTTCCAGTTTGGTAATTTTCATGAAGTTTGTTAATTTGCCCATATTTAGTCACCATGATTATATTGAAATAAGTATATAATATAAATAAAGAATATTTATGCACCAGCAGATGGCGGTACTATCGCGGTTCCATTATCGTAGTTGTTTGGGCCGTAGTTCACCGAGTACCCATCAAAGTTAGACTGTTCAACCATTTCACCACTCGTTGTGGAATTTAACCAATTTTGATACTGGGTTTTTGGTAATACAAATGCCGTGCCTCTCATATGTGCATGCCCAAGGCCACAGAGCTCAACGCACTCAAAGTAGAATTCACCTGTATTGGTAATATTCGTCCAGATATAGTTATAATGTCCAGGGAAAGCGTCCACCTTCGTGACGTTAATCAAGTAGAACGAATGCATCACATCTACGCTAGTTACATTAAATTGAATTGGCGTATCTGCTGGTAACACAACAAAGTGCCTTGATGAGGCCCCATTTGGGTATATGAACACCCACTGCCACTGGTAACCAACTACATCGATATCCATATAGTGATGGGCATCTGTGGGAGCTGAGGGTGCCGCTCCGGCGACCCTTATACCGTAAGCTGGTGGTAGATCATATACCAGCAATGAGAGCAGTATAAGCACCACAAAAAGAACAAACAGTTTGAATATGGTCTTGTTTCCACGCTCAAGGTTCTCTATTCTTCCTGGTCTCATATCAACATCTTTATTATACTTTGAATTTTCAAAGTCATCTGCTTTTTTGGGCTTGTAACTTCTAAGAAACACATACACATACCATAGGGCAAAGCCGGCCCCTATTAAAACGCCTGGAATGATATATGCCAGGAATATGGATGTAATTTCTGCTCCTGTAATGGAGCCTCGGGGTATCAAATGATACACACTAGGTAATATATTATATAATTCAAACATTTTTTTTCACCTCATTTTATTGTATAGTATGGCACAGGCACTGAAGAGCTGACTATTACATATACATACATTCCGGCCTCGGCATGGGTTGTCAAACCGCAAACTATCCAATAATTACCGGGGGCCGTGTCATTCCACCATATAGATCTGTAATGTGAAACGTTTCCATACCATATTGGATCTATTGTACCCGTACTATTTATGACCTTTTGGACATGCACACTGGTATGTGCCCATATGGGCCCACGTGCCCACTGTGATGCGTACGGAAGTTCAATTTTCAGGGTGTGTGGTTTAACCTCATAATTGGTCATATTGGCATGGATATATGCATTTGCAGGAAGGTATATTGTCATGGCGCCATAAGATGTTCCGTTAAAGTTAAACGGATATGCATTTGGATAACCATTTCCCTGTCCCCATGCGGCAAGGGAGAGATTTACTATTTGAACAGTCGTGCCATTACTTAATGTTTGGTTATAGTAAGGTATAGCCTTGTAGCTAACTTTTCCCTGATCAGACATAACAGTATTCGTAGGTTCATATGTCGCTACTGTTATTCCAACGGCTGCTATTAACACAATAGCAATAGCCAGTACAGCAAACGCAGCCTTAGTTACTGGTTTCAACTGAACCACCTCCCCATAAATACCTGAATAAATAACCAAAGGCTAAACCATATGGCTATTATAATTACAGCCACAGCATATGGATTTTTCCAGATGCCAACTTCTCTATATTCAAGGTCATCGTCTCCCAGTTCCATCTCAACATTATCATAATTATATGAAGATGTGACATCGATTTTGTTTTTACTTATTGTTTCTGCATTCTCTTTATTTATATTATCCATTTTTTCCACCTCATGCTATAAATGCAACAGTTGTAAATACCGTTGTTAGAAAGACAAATGCTACAAACCACATTATAACATCTGCACTTGTGGCAGTTCTACCCCACAGTAACTTCTTTGAATACTTGACCCTTACAGTATACCCTATCATCACTGCTATTACCCCTATTCCAAACAGCAGATCCATTAGAGATATCAACCAGTACATAGATGCTATTGGATTGTTGGCAGTTGCACCTCCAAGGCTCAAAGCCGAATAGGAATTAATATTAAACAGCGAAAGCATCGATGTTATTATGAATATTATCCCGAATACGGCTCCTACAGTCATATAACTGGCACTCTTCTTGGGAGATTTTTTGATAGCTCCATAGAGTGAGCGCCATGCGAGCAGGGCGGCTATTCCTATTGCTGCAATTGAAATATAAATGTAAACTGATGCTACAGATGGGAAGAACCATGTAACAGGATCGTTACCTTCTACATATGGAGACACAGATTGGAGTTTTATCCATTCAACCATTCCATAGAATGTAGCCATCCAGATCATATCTCCTGCAAGGAAAATCAGCATTCCGAGTCTAGTGTTGTTGAAACCTTTTGTAACCGGATCCTTCCTGTAGGCAGGTGGTACATTGGGGGACTTAAGTTTGTAATCATCGTACATCCAGCCAATTGTTCCTATGAGGAACAATGCTGCTGCAACTGCAACTATTGCATATCCGAGATAGGCATAAAATGACCCAAATGCATATGGCTTATACCCCATCACTGCCACTACCGCACCGACAAATGCTAGTGCAACGCCACCACCAATAAACAGCGGCCTAGTGGATAATTCTACCTTGGGTGGCTTGATTGGTTTACTTTTGTCCAGTAATAGATCTCTATTATCCGCTCCCCCCACGTATGGTTCGTAATCAAAGTTATAGTACTTTGGAGGATTTGTTGTAAACCATACAAATCCTGCAGTAGCCTTGTATGGATTCTGATCTGCTAGTGGCTGATGTTTTTTCATGGAATAGCCAAAATTTGCAAACATTATCAAGAAAGAAAGCCCAAATATAAACGCCCCGACCGTGGATATTTCATTGAATATAGTGTAACCAAAGCCTGATTGATAGGTATATACCCTTCTAGGTAAATCATACAGAAAGAACATGGGAAAGTAAAGGACATTCACCCCTATATAGGCTATTGCCCAGTGGATTCTCCCTAATCTCTCGCTATACATCTTCCCTGTGAACTTCGGGAAATAATAGTACAGATTTCCCATGAGCCCCATTACAGCCACACCAACCATGAAGTAATGGAAGTGTGCTACCACGTAATAGTCACCATGTACTATAGTGTCAATAGCCAGTGAAGATTGTGTAACACCTGTTATACCACCTATCATAAACGATGTGGAAGCTGCAAGTGCAAATAGTATGGGTGTCTGGAATTTGTGTTTTGCTCCTAGAAGTGTTGCAATCAATCCAACGATCATCATTCCAGTGGGTATGGATATTGTTTCTGTAAATATGCTTGTGGCCATTAACCAAGCAAACACTATACCGGTCATAAATGTGTGATGAAGGAAAACCATAACACTGTCAACGGATATAGCACCCATTGCAGCTATCATCCATTTCTTAAGATAAGGAGCCCTGTGCCCGAGATTTGATAGATAATCGAACATAGCACCTGTACCCGGTAGGAGTAGTAAATACACCTCCGGATGCCCGAAGTACCAGAACAGATTTTCCCACATAAGAGCTCCCCCGTATGTAGAAATAAATACGCTTAATCCCAGCAGATTCGATACGACCAGTATAAAAAATTCAGCAGTTATTTCAGGGAATATAAACCATGATATCATTGACACCCAGAGTATAGACCACACAAATAATGGCAAGTTCATTAACCTGAAGCCACGGGCCCTAGCCTTGAACACCGTGGCTATAACCTCTGTCGATGCAATGATTGTACCAAGTCCCCTCACAACTACCGCAGCAGCAGCACTATCAGCACCTAGGTATGGCGTGAATTTAAACGATGACAAAGGCTGATATACAGTCCATCCTGTATCAAGATTACCCCCTGGCAGGAAGAACCCTATCCATAGAAGAACACCACTGAATAAGTATAACCAGTAACCGAGTGCATTAATCCTCGGGTATATCATATCTCTAGAACCAATAGCCAACGGAACCAAATAAATACCAAATCCAAAACCAAGAGGACCAAGGAACCATACAAGCATTGTAAGCCCGTGTATGGTTACAAGTTGATTATACTGTAATGCATCCAGAAATCTCCCGGAGAATAGACCATAATTAACCAGGTCATATCTAGGTATCGCCAGCTGTACTCTCATTAAAAGCGCCAGCACTCCTCCCCCGATAAAGAAAACCAGCGATGTCAGTATATACAACAGTCCTATTTGTTTATGATTTGTAGAAAAAATCCAGCCTCTGACTGAATTATATATCTTATTATTCTTTTCATATAGCTCATCGTTACTACCGACTTCCATGTCAAACAATTTCTTTGTAAAATATAAAAGTAATTATAGAATATTTTCGTAACTTATTACCCAATAATTTTGTAAATATTCTGTTAAATGTCATTTTCATTCATAAATATTATAAATAAATATATATGGCTCCGTAAAACGTAATTAATATATATTTAACGCCAATACAAAGCTCTAAATAATATTTTTAACTTATTACACGATATGAGTCACAAGGAGTATTATAACAAAAAATTGCTGGCATTTTTTGTTGCTTTCTTTATAGTTATCACTTTCCTGGCCATTTACGGTGCCGAACACTATGATGGGCATGATGAAACAGTTGAACTTGAACAGTACTGCAAGGTATCGGATAATGATTTAGTAAAGGATAATAGTAGTACCTGTGTATATTTTATAACTTGGAACGGAAGTCCGACGGGAGACGCAGGTTCCTGGGCTCTATATGAATTCTTAAATGAACATGGGTATAATCTAGATAAAAATGATTATATACATACCTCCGAATCTATGAAGAATTTCGAGTATAATGATACCCCGGGTATAATATTCAATAATTCTACATATACAGTAGATTATGGTGGACATACAGTAATAATCAAACCAGTTTATTTATATGGCGAGAATCTTACTAACAATACAACAATATCCTATGGATTGCAAAAATTAAAAGACAGCGTGCCCAGTGGAATATATAATGATGTTAGAATCTATACTACTGAAGCTATTGTTGATGGCTTAAGTATACCAAGCGATAATATAAGTACATATCCTCATATAAATTCTGTTACATTAATAAATGGACCTGCTGGTGCCTATATATTTAATGGATACCTTATAGAGCCTTCAATTTTAGGTAATACCACACCAGATAAAGTGATAACGCATTTGCAGGACAATCCTTCATATGACCCTGTTAAAACTTCAGTAGAGGGTCTAGAAACATATATTAAAGATGTCAGTTAATAGATCATTATTAGCCTTATCAAACAGGAAGTCCTCCTCGCATTGGCATGAAGAAAACATCATCTTAATATATAATTGATACACTCAGAAAGTAATGTAAAAATATTAAAATCGAAGGAATAACAAAACATAGAAGAGACTCAATAATTTTGTATAATATCCTGATAAACATTTATATTAATGGAAATACAAAAAGGAATAAAGTCCAATTATGCATTGCAAAAGCATTAAATTTAAAGAGTATTGACACGGTTAAAAACTATCGTCAACAAAAATTAATTAGATAAAATTAAGATTCCTTATTTTTTTCTCTTAATTTAAGTATTATCATTATAGCAATGAAAGCCAGAGCTATGGCAAGCATAAATAAATCCACTGCGTATCCATCGGCATAAAATCCTGAAACAATTGAGCTGGTAGAATATGGTCTGAATGCCACCAAAAATGTCATTAGTCCCATCATAGGCACTGAAAATAGTTTATTTTTAATTTTTCCATCATGAACTTTCATGAATTAGTATAGTTTTGTATATTACTTAAAAGTAATTGTAAAATATATTTATATTTTATATATCAAAATGTAAATTTAATTTGAGCTGCTTTCATCGGAATCATGGAGAGATATTTTAGTCGAAGCTAATGCGGTGAACCCGAGTCCTATTATAAATACAGCTACCCCAACTATGCCAGTATATGATGCATATGGTAATAACCCATAAATAGATAATATTGCTAAACCGAATCCCCCAAGTAATAACGAAAGCCCGATTCCTAAAAATTTCAATCCTGTGGATAACATGTTTATCACAATGTGATTATATTTTAATTCTATTTAATATTTTTTGTAGAAATAATTTGCATTTAAAAATTTTAAAATATAGATTTCTAACTATTATAGAGACCTAAAACCCGATAAAATTAAAAGTTGAATATATTCTTTAATAAGTATTTTATACATACAAATAATATGACACTATGACGTTTGATATAATATCTACATTAATAACATTACATGCTGCTGCTTATAACCCCAATTCAGAAACCCTGTTTTTGCTTGTTATAATGGGTATGTGCGCAGCAATTGCTATAGGAGCGACAATAGTTGTTAAGGAATTTATATTGAGAAAATAATTTTTATAATCTATTTTAGTTATCCATGATAATCTACCATGCATAATATATTATAATTTGTATAGTAATTTTAAATATTAATGAACTAATATAGTTGTAGCTGGATACTGAAGGTAAGAAAAATGTATCATTTTTCAACCGGTCTAGCTATTTTGGAATCATGATTTTTTATAAGTATGGGTGTTTCAGGTATAGAATATCTGTACATTGTATCAATAGTGCTTAGCCACATAAACGGAAGTGACACTGCCCATAGAATTGCAGAAAAATAAAGCTGCTGTTTAATGCCGAAGAATGGAAACATATCAGTAAGCGATATAATTGATATATAGAAAAATACAAGGGCAGTCATACTAAACATCATTGAATTAAATTCTATATATGCTGCTTTTAATTTCTCGAGACTAAAATATACAAGATAGGTCAGTATTCCAGCTCCTATACCCATTATGTTCATCATGATGTAAATATTGTAATTAGAATATGCATAGTATGCCAGAGAAGGCACAAACCATATAAACATCATTATTGATGCTAGGGTCATCAAGCCTGCCTTTACTTTCAAAGTTTTAATAAAGGGTTTCATTCCTAATTTTGTTATAGCATACATAAGGAAAATCCCTGAGATAAACATCATTATATTTACTCCGTAAAAGAATAGCATTGAGGTTCGCTGCAGATGGAAAAATATGCCTATGACCTCCATAACAGGGATAAGCATAACAAAAAATATGGCCAAAAGCGGGAAATAATTGCTATTTCTCAGATTCTTGATAGATGATACAAATTTTATTTTTGCCCTGCGATTGATGAAAACAGTCAGCATAAAGTTACTTAATAGGAGTAATAAAATGCTTTCAGAAAGTAATGTAGTGCTAATAACAGTTGCTACCACAGCAGCCACTGTGGGCAGTATAGCAGTAAGACCTTCACATTGGCAGCTCAGGGCTGAGACACCACCACTTATTGCAGGGGTAATCATATTTGTTGCCTGCTTCCTTGCACGTAATTTTTTCCCCAGAATTCCGGTATTTAAATTTACAATGCCAAAAATAAGAAAATAGTTCTCTGTTAGAAGTGCAGCAAGTATTATGTAGAGTATAATAGATTGTATTCCCATTGTGAAATATATGTAATTAACACGCATTATAATACCATAATAAAATAAATACGGAACCTTTGATGCAGAAAAATCTGCATATATTGAATCCACCACTATCTTTGTAGGTGCCACAGGGACAGAGATTACAAAGAACCGGGAAATAAGCAGCATAATAAAAAGGATCAGTATAAACGCAGCCCCACGATAAAATAACGGCTTGTTTGCTTTGAAATATAAATTGTCTATAATATCGGTATAAAACGCAAGTGTGAGCAGAACCATTATCTCCATTAATGGATATATTATATACGTAAATAGAAGTATTATAAAGGTAAACAATCCTATGAACATAAAATAGAGATAAATTCTATTGGCTATAGAATTCTTCCTGAAAAAAACCAGAAATGGCAATATAACATAGGGTATCAAAAATATGATGAATTGATATATGGAGGGGTAAAGTCTTGTAGAAAATACTATAAATATTCCAGTTAAAGCGGAATATATAAATAAATACAGGGTGAATATAGATATGATTATGCTCTCTATTACTTCTCTCTTCATTTAATCTATTGATTATTGCTAAACAAGGATAAGTTTAATTATAGAATAATATCTACAATTAATTAATAATAAAATTGTTTAATCGTGACATAGATGCTTGATATTATATTTTTAATCGGTATTGTAACGATTGTG
>JAKAAK010000105.1 GCA_021797025.1 Thermoplasmata archaeon | reverse complement strand
ATAATTTTCGCAAAGAAAAGCCAGAGACTCAGAGATAAGCACAGTATGGATCTATGCGGGGAACACCTCATAGACAGGGTTTCCAGAATAATTCTGGAATCGCATCTACTCCAGGAAATAATACTTTTTACAAAGGATTCATCCCTATCATCGAAATATTGCAGGACAGAAGATGATACAACTGATGGAATCCTCATTGATTCCATTCTATATTGCATTGGAAAATACCGGGAATTCCTTGCAGTGGGCGGTGATATGCCCTATATTGATGACGCACTGATTAATAGAATAATCAGCAATTATGCTGGAAATGCTATCGGGTACACATCCGGCGGAGTTTACCAGCCCCTATTCACAATCTACACCGGAAAGCTCTATAAGCCCCTGATGGATTACAGAAACGGTGGCGGGGAAAGCATAAGCAGATTTCTCAGTAATTCCGGTATAGAAACTATTAATGCTGATGGTGATAAGTTACGGAGTATAAACCATATATCGGACCTTGATGAGGCAAGAAGGACCCTCTGTGGCAGTAAAATATAACAAAATAGGTCAATTTCCAATTTCCTGTGCAATAACACCAACAAGTTCTCGGAGTCCCTCAGGATAAACTATGCATTTGCCTGTATATGAGATGTTGTTGCCTTTTATAATATAATCATATCCATATTTCAGGTAATCCTCACTGCCGAGGACAAGAAATCCGGTACCTTTTCCATAGTCCCTGAAACCCTCTATAAAAATTATATCACAGTCCATGTTTTCACTGATTAACCTTTCCAGTTCCATGTGCTCCCTGGTCATTTTATATGTTCTGTCGGAGGTCACCCCGTAGGTTACACTTGCACCGGCATTCTCCATAATCCATGTGTCCTTTCCTTCGGTATCCAGTGAAATATTGCCATGGGGAATATCCTTTATATACACTATTTTATATTTATCAGAAAGTGTGGAAATCAGATTTTTAATTATAGTGGTTTTTCCAGATGAAGACGATCCAAAAAATGTAAAAATTTTCATGTAATTATATTACAAATTGATATAAAATTTTAAAGGAACAGGTGGTACCCCAGTGCAAAATTCAATGTGGCAGCAAAGGTAAGATACATCAACCATGTTCCTGTAACCAGCTGGAAAAAGGCCTTGGTCCTTCCCCATGAGGGTGAGTGAATTAGGCTCGCCGGTATATCACTTACATAAACAAATGCAAGCAGTATGAACAGAATCATTACAGGTATATCATTACCCAAACCGAAGACCACGGCTCCTATTATGGAAATCCATAGAAAACCAACTGCCATGAAACCATCCACAGTGGTATCCGCATTTTTATACTTATTATATCCAAGGGCAAACCAGTGTACACCATAAGCGGTGAAGGCAAGTCCTGCCATGTACAGAATTGGAGAAGACCTGAAGGCAGTGAATACCGTCAATCCCAGGAATATGTATGTTCCGGTAAGGAACTGCATAAATCCCGGCATGAATATGCCCCATAATCCCATTGCATGGTTAACATTTTCATTGCTTTCTTTTGGGTATTTGAAAAATACAGCCCCTCCGAAGACAAAGTAACCGATTCCCAGACCAAAGAATCCAACCGCCAGAGGCGGTAAAGCTGCAGCTATCATAATTTAACAACTCTATTGTTTATTTAATCATTTGTATTTTATTAAATATATTTAGGGCGTCTCACATTTTAGCAACTGACGATTTTCATTATTTCCCTCCTGCTATCCCCAAGTTCAATGTTTGATATTACCATTAAATTGTATGCAATTACTTTCAGGCCAATTATATTATCATAATCCCTGTTGCTGACATACCATATATTCTCAGAACCCATTATCTCTTCGAGTATGGAAAATGTCCTCTCAATCTCCCACCTCATGGAGTACATTGATGAATATTCATTTCTAAGTTCTATTCCTATTTTCCTGTTCACTGTAAGCCTCTCATCTATAATTCCCCTCCTTTTATTTGTATCAATAACAGGCAGAGAATGTGCATTCTCGAATATGTAGTCATATATTTCAGATGTGTCATATGCAGAATCAGCAAGTATATACCTGTAATTCCTGACAGAATCAATCATCTCATGTGCCACATAGGAGTCATGGATATTCCCTTTTGTTACAGTCCATTCATTGATTAAAAGGGAATCTACATCAATGGACATGTGGCATTTCCTTCCATATGACCATCCCTTTGTTGTCTTTGACCATCCTGATAAAGGATCCTTGTAATTCCTGTACTTCCTTCTTCTCTCTGCAGTTGTATATTTGCATGTATGGATCATGAAGGAATCAAATGCAGCTATCTCATTAACTGAATGCATTGATTGTATAATCATGTTTATAGTATGGATGTCTAATAACCTTGATCTCCTCGAGAGTGTCTGAAATGACGGTATCTTATTGATTTCTATTAACTCCATATACTCCCTGTGGTTTTTCAGGAATATCCCTGATGATCTGTATGATATGTTGAATATCTGGAGTAAAATCAGAATTTTCAGAATCTGTTTATCAGAGTACTTTCTTTTTCTGCTGTCAGGCGAAACTATATTATCTATAATATCCATAATCAACGGGATGTGCTTCTCCGGCATATCCCATAATTACATTCTCATAGATAATGTTCGACAATTGCAGGACTTATTATGAAATGTGAGACACCCTAAAATATATTCTAAAATAATGCCCGATTTCCCATTCTACTTTATATCCATATTAAGCGTTATGAAATTATAATAAAAATAGATTTAGAAATATATCCCGGTGTAAGGAAAATTGATACCATAATGTATAAATAACACTGAATACATGTATTAGTGTGGTAATATGGTTGCTGGCAAAATTTCCATCGATGGAATTCAATTCAATGCGGATCAGGGCAAAACGATATTGCAAATAATGATTGATAATGATATTGACATACCCCATGTATGTTACAATCCCGCTCTGGGTGCAATAGAATCCTGTGATACATGCATAGTAAATGTGGATGGCAAATACTTGAGGGCATGCTCAACAAAGGCTAAGGACGGCATGCAGATTAAATATAACGATTCCGGGGTGAAGAGCAGGCAGGTGGAGGCGGTCAACAGAATACTGCATAACCATGATCTTTACTGCACTGTTTGTGAGAATAATAACGGGGACTGTGCCCTTCACAGTGCTGTAGATGAACTCAGTGTTACAAGGCAGAAATATCCATTCACATCCAAGGGATACGGGGTTGATTCAACAAATCCATTTTACCGTTATGATCCGGACCAGTGCATCCTATGTGGAAGGTGCGTGGAGGCATGCCAGGATGTGGAGGTCAATGAAACCCTGCACATAGACTGGTCACTGGAGCGGCCACGTGTCGTTTGGGATGATGGAAAGGCAATAAACGATTCGTCATGCGTATCATGCGGCCACTGCGTCACAGTATGTCCTGTTAATGCATTAATGGAAAAATCAATGCTTGAAGAGGCCGGTTATTTCACATCACTTACAAGAAAGGCAAAATACAATCTCATTGAATTCGGGAAGGATCTTGAAAAGCCGGTGGGCAACGGTTTGATAATGAAGGTCAGCAATATTGAGGCAAAAATGAGGGAGGAGCAGATAAAAAAGACCAAGACAGTATGCACCTACTGTGGTGTTGGATGCTCCTTTACAATGTGGACCAAGGGAAGGAAAATTTTGAAGGTGCAGCCCGAGGTCGAATCGCCGGCTAACGGCATATCAACGTGCATAAAGGGGAAATTCGGCTGGGGTTTCGTGAACAGTGACGAACGCCTGGAATATCCCCTTATAAGAAAGAATGGTGAATTTGTAAGGGCATCGTGGGATGAGGCTATAAAATTTGCTGCAAGGGGGTTGAAAAAGGCGGCTGAAAAACACGGGAATGAATCCGTTATGTTCATAGCATCTTCTAAGGGCACAAATGAGGAATCATACCTCATGCAGAAACTCGCACGGCAGATCTTCCACAACAACAACGTTGATAACTCATCGAGATTCTGCCAGGCTCCTGCTACCACGGGACTGTGGAGAACTGTTGGATACGGCGGGGATGCCGGATCAATCCAGGATATATACAAATCAGAACTGGTCATGATTGTGGGTGCCAACACCGCAGAATCCCACCCTGTGCTTGCAACAAGGGTAAAGAGGGCACATAAGCTCAACAAGCAGAAGCTCATAGTATCAGATCTCAGAAAAAATGAAATGGCCGAAAGGGCGGATATTTATCTGCACCCTTCACCCGGTACTGATATAGTGCTTTTATCAGCACTTTCTAAATACATAATTGATAAGGGTTGGCATGATAAGGAGTTCATAGAAAAGAGGGTTAACAACTTCGAGGAGTACCGCAAAAGCCTTGAAACATTTACACTGGAAAACGCTTCTAAAATAACAAATATCCCTGAGGATCAGATAATTAAAACAGCGGAAATGATACACAGCGTAAAAAGCATGTGCATACTGTGGGCAATGGGCATCACACAGCATTCTGCAGGTTCAGATGAATCCACTGCCATTTCCAACCTGCTCCTGGTTACAGGCAATTACGGCAGGCCAGGAACAGGAGCATATCCCCTGAGGGGGCATAACAATGTGCAGGGTGCCAGCGATTTCGGCTCAATGCCCACATACCTTCCTGGATACCAGCCACTGAAGGATGATGAAGCCGTGAAAAAGTTTGAAAATGCGTGGCACACAGAACTTTCAAGGAAACCTGGAATCGATAATGTATCATGCATAGAAAATATAGACAACGATAAGATAAAGGCAATGTACGTTATCGGGCAGGAAATTGCCTCCACGGGCCCTGACGCAGGAAAAACAAGGGATGCCCTTGAAAGGCTGGATTTCCTTGTTGTCCAGGATGTATTCTTTTCTGAAACCGCAAGGTACGCCGATGTTGTGCTACCGGCATCAGTAAGCCTGGAAAAGGAAGGAACATTTGTCAACACCGAAAGACGCATACAGAGAATTTACCAGGTCATGGAACCCTATGGGGAAACAAGGCCGGACTGGGAGATCATACAGGGAATAGCCAACTCCCTTGGAGCTGGCTGGCATTATAGCCACCCATCTGAAATAATGGATGAAGCGTGTTCACTGTCATCCATTTTCAATGGAGTAAACTATGAAAGGCTCGAGGGATTCAAGAGTCTGCAGTGGCCAATGGTGGATGGCAAGGATTCTGAGTACCTGTATGCAGATAGGTTCAATTTCCCTGACGGAAAGGCAAGGTTTTACCCGCTTTCATACAGGCCACCGCTTTCCATATCGGAGGAGTATCCGCTGCATCTGAACAATGGCAGGATGCTGGAACATTTCCATGAAGGGAATGAAACATTCAAAACAGAGGGAATAAAGGAAAAGGTACCGGATACCTTCCTGGAAATCTCACAGAAACTTGCAGATGAATACGGAATAAATACAGGAGATTATGTGCGGGTTACTTCAAAATGGGGAAGCATAAAGCTCCGTGCCCTCATCACTGAGAGAGTAAGTGGGAATGAGCTTTATATGCCAATGAATGCGGCTTCTGATGAGGCCACTGTAAACCTTCTCACATCCTATAACAGGGATCCGGATTCAGATACACCATCATACAAGGAGCTGCCTGTAAAAATCAAAAAATTGAAGGGCAATGGTGGGACCCCCTTACCTGCTAACAATTCCAGGTATGGAACCCCGCATCCACAGAAAGGTATAATGGTAGGCGAGAAATGGAAGAGATCAGATTATGTAAAATTAACGGATGATTAAAATGTCTAAACCTATAGAATATATTGAGGAAAAAGAAACACAGGAGGACTCGCTTATACCGGATGAATACAGGGAAAGCCTTGGATCTTTCCTGAAAACCATAAAGAATCTCAACGATTCCGGTTTTCTTACGCTGGTGAATGCCATGGCGGCAAATTATAAATTTATAATGGATACATTCTCAGACCAGTTCAACTCAGATACAACGAAAAAATCACTTACAAATATCATGAGCGTGTTTGACCTGCTATCAAAACTTGATCCGGATATGACTGTTAATCTAATGAATCGCCTGGGTGATTCTATCAATAGTGCCGGTGAGTTCCAGAACAGGGGGCTTATGGATGTCATGAGGATGCTAAACGATAAAACCGTCGCAGGGTATATAACATTGATTCTGAAGATACTCTCTGGCCTTCAGGAGAAAAAATGAGTGGATTCATAGAGAGAAAAATATTACGTGTCAATAACGGTATATCTGTAGAAGAGGCCGACATGCTAACAGTGGAGGAGCCGCTGGAAATAAGAATAATGCACAGCGAAATTGAATACAGTGTATCAGTTATAATGCGGACTCCTGTGGATGATTTCGCCCTTGCAGCAGGCTTTCTATTCACAGAGGGCATCGTGAAGGAGAATAGCATAAAAGAAATCAAATATTCAAATTCCGCAAAACTTCCGGAAAGGAATAACATAGTCAATGTTGAAGTTTCTGATTTTGAAAGAAATCTCCTCGGCAGAAGGAACTTTTATGTAAACTCAAGCTGTGGAGTCTGCGGCAAAACTAATATTGATGATATATTCGTCAAATCCGGGGAGCTTATAAGAAGTAAAAAGGTTCTGAACTATAGGGGTGTTCTTGAAATGCCGGAAATAATGAAAAGTTCACAGAAAATATTCAACATTACAGGTGGGATACACGCAGCCGCAATTATAGATTTTTCTGGAAATGTTATTTCCGTGGGAGAGGACATAGGCAGGCACAATGCCGTTGATAAGGCCATAGGGAAGATGGTTATGAACGGAAAGAAAAGAAATCCCGAGGCTGTACTGCAGGTAAGTGGCAGGGCTGGATTTGAAATACTCCAGAAAGCAGCAATGTTCGGCATACCTGTTGTAAGCTCTGTATCTGCTCCATCCTCCCTTGCCGTTGAACTCGCAGATGAGCTAAATATTACCCTTTTAGCATTCGCCAGGGGCAATAGATTCAATATATACTCGCATGGAGAGCGAATTGAACTTAAAAATGGCCATTCACAGGCTACCCGGAATTGATGTACAGCACATCAAGACCTTTCATTTTTTAAGCAGGTCTCCCAGCCTCCTGTAGAGGGTGTCATCACAGGGATAATTTAAATAATCTGCAATGAATTCATCCGGATTGCTTTTATATTTCAGGAATCTGCCTATGTATTTTTTTAGCTGTTCCACTGACCTGTTATCTGGCTGCTTAAAATCTATGCCATTGGAATTTTCACCTGTATTTATTTTTCCCCTGAGGCTAATATATCCTATTGCAATATCTATATTATTCACATCTATGCTGTTCTTTATGGCATAAAGCATGCGGTATGCCAGTAGCTGTACTCTGTGATGCGGCGATCTTTCCGTGGTCTTGTCTGTCTTATAATCAAGTATTACATACCTTTTTCCATCACTGAATACCGCATCAAGTTTTCCAAAGAACATTATTGAATCAGGTTCATCCGAGAACTCGGGAAACATCTGGTTTACCCTTGCTATTACTGAAACCTCAGATTCTACCTGCTTCATATTATATACAGACTTTATCTGGTTTACAACAGCAGTTATATTATCCAGAACCTTCATGTCCTTCATGGATAATATCTCTTCCTGAATCTCACCCTTATAAAATGATTCTGCCATCTCATGGGCATTCAATCCATAATAAAGCGCCTCTGTCTTTTCATTTAATTTTAAAATATTATTCTTTAAAAGCCAGTAGGGGTTGTCCAGGCTTATAAGAGAGTAAGAAAGGACATTTTTTGATTTGAAAAATTCATATATTTTCTCCCTGAGCCATCCATCATCCTGTTTAATAGTTTTCTCAGAAGCGGTATAATTTCCGGAGACAAACTGGAAGTATGCCTCATCATATCTGGTTTTATCGGGCATGGGAGACTTCTCACTGAATGCCTCATCAATAACAAGCTCAGAATATTCAGGTATGAGATAGCCAGGGGCCTCCCTGGTTGATGCACATATCCACAATTTTTCCCTTGCCCTGGTAAAGGCAACAAAATCAATCCGTACACCCTCATTTTTTAACTCATCATCCACATTTATTCTTCTTACTGTCTCTATTATGGATGAAACTATCAGATCTATATACGCATCTGATACCCTTGGTTTTTTTGGAAGATATACTACACGGTCAAATTCCCTGCCCTTTGCCTTATGCACGGTGGTAAGGATCAATTTTGAATTGCCCGGCTTCACTCCATTTTCGGAGTACGATAAATCGAGGAAATCAAAAAAGTTTTCCCTTGTATATTCATTTTCACCCTGGAAGAACTCATCAATGGAGGATTTAACAGTGGATGCAGTTAGGAAATATTCCTGGCTTATAGATGCCGCTACCGGCAGTATTCTGGTATCGAATAGTTTCTTTATGTCCTCTCTTGACAGTTCCATGTTTCTCAATGAAAAAAAGGGGTTTCCCCTGTCGAACCTGTCTATAGTGCTTCCATCACTCTGCATTGATTCCGAAATTTCAAAGGCCTCTTTTAAAGATAATCCGGAGAATGGTGTTACCATGGCTGAAATGATATCATCATCTGTATCATATAGAATTCCACGGAGAAACAGAGTAATATCTTTTTTTGCCTCGTTGACGGAATGCACATTTGAATCGCTGGAATAATCAATGCTATATTTGTCAAGGAGTGTAGATAGGGTTTCTATCTGGGCATTTGTCCTTGCGATTATGCCTGTTGTACCATCATGATTGGCGATTTCTGATATCCTGTTTATTACGGATTCTTCAGGTGATTCGGACTGTATTATGGTGACCTTATCACCCTTATCATGCACGCCCCTGAAATTCTCGAGCTCTTCTGTATCTTTTTCAAATTTCATGTAGTAATTCTTGGAATATTCCAGAATAGTATCTGTGCTCCTGTAGTTCGTTTTCATATTTTCTTTGGACACACTTTTATCCGCAAGCAATGAATTGAATACGGATAATGCACCTCCCTGGAACCCGAAAATAGACTGTTTTCTGTCACCCACCATGAATCTTATCTCTCCGGAAGATCTAGCGATGGATGCTTCTATATCATTAATATCCTGCAGCTCATCAACGAATACATATTTGTAAACCTTTTTTTCATTAAATTTCTGAAATTCAAAGAGCAGGTCATTGAAATCCATATTTCCCTTTTTCTCTTCATAATATTTGAATGCCTGGTAAAAATAATCAAATAGATACTGCTCCTCATCTGAAGTGATATTTCTTACCCTGCCGGTAGCGAATTTTTCCCTTATATTTTCTGATATTTTTTTCCTGAACTTCTCTAGAGCTTCGGGGGGTAATGCCGAAACTTTTGATATATCTTATGGCATTTTCCAGCTTGGGAACAATTTCATTCACTACGTAATCCCGGCCGTAATTGAAGGCCCTCAGCTCTCTTAACCTTTTATATATAAGATATCTGGCAAGATTGTATGAAATAATGGAATTTTCTGATTTCACACCGGGCAGATGGTTGAATGCCAGTGCATGGAATGTATATATATTTATATCATAGGCAGTATATCCCTCAATTTTCCTTGCGATCAACTTTTTATCTATGGTATCCTGAAGCTGTGCTACCGCATTATTGGTAAATGTAATGCAAAGTATGCTGTCCGGTGATACACCTCCCTCTATGAGATTAACCACCTCATCTGCTATTCTGGTTGTTTTTCCCGTTCCTGGATTTGATATTACCAGCGTATCCTTATTTATCATTCAGAAACTAATAGTGTACTGTTTAATAAATTATAAGGTTTTTTTTGAGTATTGAATGGACTTTTTATGCTATCCTTTGATTAAACTTAATATATGTAAAAATGATACACAAGAGCAGAGGTTACCGAGTTAGGACAAAGGCGCTAGATTAAGGGTCTAGTCTCGAAGGAGTTCGCGGGTTCAAATCCCGTCCTCTGCATAG
>JAKAAK010000104.1 GCA_021797025.1 Thermoplasmata archaeon | reverse complement strand
ATTCCAGGTTCAGATCCTTTCTCATTATCTGGATTCTCCTTATGATTTCACGTGCATATCCTGCCAGCATCAAATCTTCATCTATTTCCTTATTGACATAAACTGAAATCCCGGTTTTGTCATCGCCGGCAACAGCATATGTATCCAGGGCCTCCTCATGGATGTCCAGGTATTCCTGGGTAAATTCATGCCCTTCATATACTATCTTTCCCTTTGCCTTTAACTCTCCATATAAATTGTTATCTGCAAGGTATTCAGTGAATGCATTTGTGTTGCCCCTCAGAATGGGTGCAACCTTTGCGAAAACAGGTTTAATAGTAACCTTTACAGGTTTTTCTTCAGCCTTTATGAATTTTATTGCTTTGGAATTCAGCTCAGGGGAGATTATATCAAGTATGGCTTTTTCAATATTCATATCGCTGTATATTAAAACCTCACTGACAACCTGCCTTCCCTTTATATTGGATTCCTGCCTGGCCCTCCTGGACAGCTCCATTACGGTTATTGCATATTTGAATTCTTTTTCAAGATCTCCATTTATGTAATAATTATCCTGTTCCGGATATTTTTCTGAATGCACGGAGCTTTCAGGACCCGAGAGTTTCACATACATATATTCGGTATAAAATGGTGCCATGGGGGCAAGCATTTTGATTATGCTTAACAGTGTGTAGTAGAGGGTATCATATGCCTTCCGTTTGCTGTTGTCCAGATCTCCCTCCCAGAATCTCTTTCTTGAAAGCCTCAGATAATAATTTGAAAAGTCGTTGATTAAATCCATCAGATTCCTCAATGCGATATGCATGTCGAATTCATCCAGATTCCTCCTGACATTTTCCATGGTAGAGTTGAGCCGTGAAAGAATCCATTTATCCAGAAGATTATCGGGGGCTTCCAGCTTTTCAAATACATACCCGTCAAGGTTTGCATTCGATGCAAAAAATGAATATACGTTTGATAGTGTCCCGAATACTTTTCTGCTCGTATCATTTATAAGTTTTTTATCTATGGATTTCGAATTCCATGGTGCACCCGTATAGAAAAATAGCCTTGCGGGGTCGGCACCGTACATTCCTATGAAATCACTGGCAGTGATGAAATTCCCCTTGCTCTTGCTCATTTTCTGCCCGTGCTCATCCAGTATGAAACTCATGGACATTACATTCTTATATGCATTCCTGCCGAATAGAAGTGATGCTATTACATGCAATGTATAGAACCAGCCCCTGGTCTGATCGATGGCTTCTGTTATAAAATCAACAGGTATGGTATCCGTATTGAATTTGCGGTTGAATGGGTAATGCATGGCGGCATAGCTTGCACTGCCCGAATCAAACCATGTATCAATAACATATGGCTCCCTGGACATGGGTTCAGAGCAGGTCGGGCATTTGAGTTTTACATTGTCTATAAATGGCCTGTGAAGATCATCCGGGATATAGCCGCCGTACTTTTCTAGATCCTCCCTGCTACCGATGGCGAGGTAATGCCCGTTGCTGCATTTCCATACCGGCAATGGTGTCCCCCAGTAACGGTTTCTGCTCAGTGCCCAGTCCTTAGCATCATCAAGGAAGTTCCCGAATCTTCCGTATTTCAGGTATTCTGGATACCAGTTTACCTTCTCATTGTTTTTCTTGAGAAGTTCTCTTATGGTCGATACTTTTATAAACCAAGCGTCCAGTGGATAATAGAGAAGCTTTGTTGAACACCTATAGCAGTACGGATATGTATGTTTGATTTTCTGGCTTTTGAACAGAAGCTGATTTTTCTTCATATAACCTATTATTTCAGGATTCGCATCCATTACAGACATACCTTTCCATGGCACGCTGGAATCAAATTTCCCTTCGGTATCTACAGGGTTGACCAGTTCTACCCCGTATTTTTTGGCTATGTCAAAATCATCTGCACCGAAAGCCGGCGCGGCATGCACTATGCCGGTTCCATCCTCTGCGGTGACAAAATCTCCCGTAACGACCTTGAGGGCATTTTTACTTACCTTCAGAAATGGCATGAGCTGGAGATATTCCATGCCCTCAAGTTCAGAACCATGCAGTGTTTGAATTATCTTATAATCCTTGAAGAGCGATGGAACCATATCCGAAAGAACGTAATATTCACTTCCTTCAGAAGCTACCAGAGAGTACTGGAAGTCCTTATTCACCACAAGTAGTTCATTAGATGGAAGTGTCCATGGGGTTGTGGTCCATGCAAGCAGGTATCTGTTTGCGCTTCCCTTCACCATGAATTTTACATAAACTGAGGTGTCATCTGTATTTTTATAACCCTGAGCTACCTCGTGTGAACTTAATGAAGTGCCGCATCTGGGGCAGTATGGGACTATTTTATAATCCTTTACAAGCATCCCCTCGTCGAAGAGCTTTTTCATGGCATACCATTCACTTTCCATGTAATCATTTCTGAGTGTTACATAAGAATTCTTTTCATCTATCCAGTATCCTATCTCGCTGTCTATTCTGTTCCATTCGTCTATATAAGTGAAGACACTGTTGCGGCAATATTCATTGAATTTCTCGATTCCAAAATCTTCTATCTCCTTTTTTGTATTGAACCCGAAATGTTTTTCGGCTTCCAGTTCCACCGGCAAACCGTGGCAGTCCCAGCCCCCGGTCCTTCGCCCTATGTCATAGCCGGACATGTATTTGTATCTCATCACCGTGTCCTTAACCGTTCGAGTCATGAGATGCCCGACGTGTGGCCTGCCGTTTGCTGTGGGTGGACCCTCGAGGAAGGTATACTGCTTGAGACCCCTGTCCCTGTGCAGTATGTTTTCAATTATATTATTATCTTCCCAGTATTTCCTGATTTCTTTTTCAATGTCAATTGATGCCCTGTTTACATCTATATTCTGGTAAAAATTTTCAGTCATTATCCGTTTAGTGATAAAATGTATTTATTATTTTTTATGGACACGTGTAATATAAAACCATAATCAATTTCTATATTTGCTGTATGAATAGATAAGATCTATGAGATTCTTCTCCATTTTTTCGTTTATTGTCCCGTCATTTTTCTTTTTTATTATATAGTCTTTGGCGTCCTTTATTCCTTTTTTTGATGTGATAGAATACACACTACCCCTCACAGCACCCCTTACACTGTCGGGAAGCTCCTTGAGTATTGTTCCGAGCATGTAGTTAAACTCGTCTTCCCTACGCATGTCAAGTTTCTTGACAGCCTTTTCACCGTTATTTTCCTTGTAATTTTTATTTACCCTTGTACCATATTTTTTATATCTATAATTGGACATTCAATTTTATAGGTTAAATTTATATTTAATATTTGTTAATTTTTTTAAAGCGCACAATCTTGTAAAAACATTATATATCAGAAAAAAATATAGTTTAAGGTTTGATATTATGAAAATGCCAAAACAAATAAAAACTTACTGTCCATATTGCAAAACTCATACAGTACATGACGTCGAGAGGGTACGTAAAAGAAAAGCCAGTGAATTGAGGGCCGGCCAGAGGAGATTCAGAAGGGTTACCTCCGGATACGGTGGTTTTCCCAGGCCAAGGTATGAAGGCAGGGAAAAACCAACAAAGAGGATTGCCTTGAAACTCAAATGCACGGTATGCAAGAAATCAATAACTCCGCCTACACAGAGAGCGAAGAAATTTGAAATAGTG
This sequence comes from Thermoplasmata archaeon, assembly GCA_021797025.1. The sequence continues at coordinate 6,364 of JAKAAK010000104.1, read as the reverse complement.
GAGGCATAAATATGGCAGATGAGTTCAAAAAATTAAAGGAGACTGGAAATAATTTCCTGAAAATTAAATGCAAGAGCTGTGGCAATGAACAGATCGTATACGCAAAGATAGCTTCAGTGGTTGTATGCAACATATGTGGTGCCACGATAGCGAAACCCACCGGTTCTACACTTGCAACCTCCGGTGAGCTGGTTGAAAAGGTAAAATTATAGGTCTATTATGTCCAAGGAAATGCCTGAAGTCGGGGATCTTGTAGTCGTTACGGTAAAGGAAGTCCAGAATTACGGAGCCATTGTGCAGCTGGATGAATACCCAGGAGTGTCAGGTTTTATACATATAGCTGAAGTGGCAACAGGCTGGATAAAGCATATAAAGGATTTTGTCAGGGTAAATCAGCGTACGGTTTGCAAAGTATTGAATGCTGATCCCAACAGAAGGCATGTTGACCTGTCCCTTAAAAGGGTCAATGAACACCAGAAAAGAGAAAAGATAGAAGAATGGAAAAACGACCAGAAATCCTATAAACTGCTGGAAATAGTTGCAAAGGAAGCCAATATAAATGACAATAACAAAATTAAAAATATTGAAGAGTATCTAATATCGGAATATGGAAGTGTTTACGATGCTTTCTTCGATGCTGCATCCAGCAAAGATTTTATGGATGGTAAAGAGGAACCATGGAAAGATGTTTTTATAAAAGTTTCAAAGGAGAATATCTCCATACCCATGGTAAAAATAGGCGGTGAAATAGATATGTATTCACTGGCTCCGAATGGCATAGAACTGGTAAAAAATGCACTGGACATAGAAAGTAGCGATAATGTAGAGATTACATATGCCGGTTCACCGAAATATAGAATTTCTGTAACAGGTGAGGACTACAAATCTGCCGAGGAAAGGCTGAAGAATATCCTTGAAATTGTTTCTTCCAGGTGCAAGAAAAATAATATGTCTTTTAGTTTTACCAGGGATGAACAATGAAAACATTGATAAGAAAATGCCAGCAGTGTGGCACATATACCATGAAGGAAATTTGCCCTTCCTGCGGTGGCAAAACTGTTATGGCGATTCCAATGAAATATTCACCGGCAGATAAATTCCAGAAATATAGAATAAAAACCTTAGAGGAGGAGAACAGTGGAAAAAATAATGATTAAAACCTATGAAGAACCTGAATTGAATTCCCCGATATTTGTTGGTGGTCTTCCGGGAATCGGAAATGTGGGAAAAATTACTGCAGATTATTTTATAGACAAATTAAAAATGAAAAAAATGGCGGACATATACTCAGAGTTTCTGCCCCCACAGGTCTTCATTTATGACAACGTAATACATCTGGTACGGGAATCCCTTTACTATAAAAAAACAGGGAAAAATAATGATCTCCTGTTCCTTACTGGGGATTTCCAGGGCACAACACAGGAGGGCCAGTATGAACTTTCATACGCGATACTGGAATTGTTAAAGAAATATGGCGTTTCCAGAATTTATACCCTTGGTGGCTACAGTGTGGGAAAAATAGTAGATAAACCGAGAGTGCTTGGTGCCGTCAGCGATAAAAAACTCATAAAGCCGCTAGAAAAGAACGGTGTTGTGTTTCCTTCTGGGGAACCGAGCGGCGGAATTGTTGGATCCGCAGGCCTTATACTGGGTATGGGAACTGAAATGTTTTCTGTGCCCGGTGCATGTTTCATGGGAGAAACATCCGGTTATTTTGCTGATCCGAAAAGCGCAAGGGCAATAATTATGGTACTGTCAAGAGTTTTAAAGACAAAGATAAACCTGGGCGACATCGATGAAAAGACAAAGCAACTGGACGACATAACAGAAAAGATGCGGCAGGAGGCCCAGAACAAAAATTCCAAAGAAGATCTTGGTTATTTTGGATAAATATATAATATGAAGATTTTTGCAGGGTATATGGAATAAAATTATTCGAATGGAAAATGTATGGGCAATAACTTAGATAGCTATTTCCACAATTAATGTATTCTTTTATTAACATTGAAGGCAAATGAGGTATTAAATCTACTACGTATTCCCTGAAAGACATTTCATGTATATGCTTCAACAGGGAAGATAAGATTTACAGTGATGCCAAACGGTTATTATGACTACAATGATGAGGATGTTTATAAATTATTGAATAGGGATATTAAAAGAAAAACAGTTGTCTATGCAAGGGTATCAACAATAAAACATAAGAATGATTTAAATAATCAGCTCTAACAGTTAAAGCAGTGGTGCTTTATGAATGGTTATACAATAAATGCCATTTATTCAGATATATCATCTAGAATATCCTTTGAGAAAAGAAAAGGATTTTTTGATATGCTCGATGAAATCATAAACTATAAGGTAGAGAAGATTGTAATAACATACAGGGACAGGTTGAGCTGGGCAGGATTTGATTTATTTAAAAATCTCTTTGAAAAGTTCGGTACTGAAATAGTTGTTATATCCGATATAGGAAACCAGAAACTGGATTCAGGGGAAATATTTGATGATATTATATCCATGCTTCATTGTTATTCCATGAAAACCTATTCAGGGAGGAAGAATAATTCAATAGAGATGGGTTATGAAGATAATCAGGACTGAACAAATCTTTATCCGTGGGAATGGTGTAATATCCGGTATGTACCATATATCGAAGAACCTGTTCAACCAAACCAGTTACGTTCTAAGAAACCAGTTTTTCAGGAGAAAAAGATGGCAGGATATAAAGAACTTACAAAATAATTTGCGAAACCATCAGATATAGAGGAAAACAATAATTTTCAGAAATTGCCAGTAAAGACAGTACAGTGGACTATCAAAAAGGTAAAGCAGTCATGGACTTCATTCTTAGGGTCTCTAAGATCGTATAAGAAGAATCCGGAGTTATTCAATGGAGTTCCTAAACCGCCTAAGTATAAGCACAGGAATGGGGAATTCATGCTTATAGGTGGTAAATTAAAGCACCCAGGCTGGGAGGAATCCAAGTGTATTAACTGTGGTGTAATCTACAGCAGGGATAAATTAGCATCATTATCTATCTCTGTTCGTGTATTATACCTGTGCGGCACCCCGTTTGCCGTGAGTAGCAGTGCCTTCTGGCATTCTATGAAGAATGATTTCCTGTACCATACAGATCATGTAATCATTGAGAATGATCAGCGACTGCAAGAAAGAAATGCATAGCAATGCATAAGATTTCAGGAACGGATGTTATGCATAAAAATACATGCAGACTTAAATGCATCATACAATATAATGAAAAAGGCAATCCCCGAAGCGTTTGTGAACGGGCTCTAGGGTATCGGGTTATATCCTGGAAGTTTAAGCATCAATGAGATGATAACTTCCAAAGGTGGCTGTTTAACATGGTTAACAGAAATCATAACCTCAAATATTTATATATTGAGTGTATTACAATAGTGATGAAGGCCGAAGTTTTTAAGCCAGGCAATATCAAAAAACTCAAAAAAGATTTTAATGGCATAGACGATTATGAAAAACCTGTATATGCCATGGTGATAAGCCTATTTGATGCTTTTCCGGACAGGATGTCGGCAATAAAGGTTTACAGGGATAGTGATATAGACTTAAAAATAAGGATGGGAAACAAGGATTACAGGTACATAAAAATTCTGAGCTCCAGTGATGGGATGTTTGAGATCATGAAACTCCCACTGGAGGAAAGAAAAATAGGAAAAGCCAGCCTTTATGAAATGATTCAGCGGGACATGTATGCAGGAAATCAGCTATCCCGGGAAACAAGGAATGAAATATTGAAATACATAGATTTCAACAGAAACAGAAAAAAGCTTCTCTATATACTCAATGACAGAGAAAATGACAGCTATTATATAATGAAGGAAACAACTATCAAGGACATAGTTCTGCACGATATAGAGTACATGTATGCCAAGGACAGCTCGTATAAGGTTTACAATGGCACAGTGCCGGTTAAATTTGTAAAGGATTACTGGACCGGATACCTGAAACGCAGAAAAAAGACGGAGGGGGATGTCTGGAAATCATTGATTACCGGATAATATAGTTCCACTTTAACCATTGCTTGAACATTATAAAAACCGTTACAGGAGTTAATTCTGTACCCCAAAAATTATTAAATATATTGATTATACGCTATAATGGATTACGATGTGGATGTTGCAATAGTGGGAGGTGGCCTTGCCGGAATTTCGGCTGCGATTACAGCTGCCAATAAAGGCCTTTCTGCCATAGTCCTGGAACGTGGTGAGCGTTCAGGATCTAAAAATGTTTCCGGTGGAAGAATGTATATACATTCCCTGAAGAAACTTCTGGGACCAAGATTCAAGGATGCCCCACTGGAGCTTCCAATAAAAAAAGAGACTTTTGAAATTTATACTGGAGAGAAGAAGATAAGTTTTTCATTTGAAAATAAGGATACAGAAAACAGTTATTCAATTTTGAGATCGAAGTTCGACACATGGTTTGCATCTGAAGCTGAAAACCTCGGTATACCTGTCTCATATTCCACACTGGTCAGCGGCATTGATCGTGAGGATGGTGGCCTGGTTTTGAGAAGCGACAGGGGAGACATAAGAACGCCACTGGTAATAGAAAGCGATGGTGCAGCTGCTTTCACCTCCAGATACCTGGGACTGGTAAAGGAAAAGAAATTTCCAATGCAGCCCGTTGCAAAAATTGAAAATAATCCGGATTTCATGCCCAGGCAGTTCATGGTCGGTGTCAAGGAGATTATAGATAATAAAACTGAAAATGACTATGGGGAAGCAAGGACAATTCTGGGTCTTTCAAATGGTGTCAAGGGTGGTGGATTTTCCTATACAAACAGGGAGACCACTTCCATAGGCCTCACACTGAAGCTGGATTCCCTGGAAAAACATAAGGAGAAGGCATTCGAGATCATCGAAGATTTCAGGGAAAAGCTGGGAATAGACGGCAAGCTGCTTGAATATTCTGCACACCTGATACCTTTTTACAGATATGACAGCCTTCCTCCGAGATATGCCGAGAATCTACTGGTTACAGGTGACGCGGCTGGATTCTTGATTAATGATGGGTTCACCATCCGTGGCATGGACAATGCTATAGAATCTGGCAGGCTTGCGGGAGAGGCTGCAAAGAAGATATTCGACTCTGGAGATTTCAGGGATACATTTGCATATGAACAGCTCCTGGAGGACAGTTTTATATTGAAAGATATGAAGGCAGCTTCTAGAATATCAACACTGTTCGGCAATGAGCGTACATTTGACGCATATCCACAGATGATGGCGGGAATAATGGAAAGAATGTTTTCTGTTAGTGACAACCCGAGAGAGAACATAAAGGATGTTATGCGTGATGAGGTCAAAAAGACTGGAATAGGATATTATACCCTTATAGAAGATATGTTGAAGGTGATATGATGGAACTGATAAAAAGACTGGGATTAAATAAGAATGAGGTTGGCAATACCAGCCATATAAGTGTAAATACAGATATATGCAAAACCTGTGTGGACAAACCATGTATAAATGTATGCCCGGCTGGCACATATGAGGAGGATAAGGAAAATGGCATAACGGTGCACTATGAAAGATGCCTTGAATGCGGTGCGGCACTATTCGCATGCCCCTTCGGTGCACTGGAATTCAAGTATCCTGAGAAGGGTGTAAGCTATATCTACGGATAGAACATTAATAATCCTTTTCACGGCCTTTAATTATTTCTTTTTTACAGCTGCATGAGGAAAAATCACAGGATTTTATTGTAAATTCCGGGCAGAGATCAAGTTTATCCGGATTTTCTGTTTCCACTGCCTCCTTAATGTCCGAAATGGTGTGGTTGCATATGCCTATAATTTTATCTATATCAAAATAAATATCACGGGCAACAACGGCGTTGGCCAGCCTGGGATATACTGTTATTAAAATTCCCTCCTTTCTGTTTCTTCTTGCGCACATTATGGCCAGTTCAGAATAGTACGTATCCGGCAATCTGTTCGGATACATTGAATTGTTGATTTTGAGCAGGTATGGAACTATGGAATTTTCATCGTAAATATTTTTAATTATATACTTGTCATCCCCGTAAAGCGGAAGCATGGAAACCTTATTTATCTCCGATATTTCACTTCCACTGGCACTTAGCACTGAACCGTTTATGGAATCTATCACGAAAAATTTAATGTTGTTTTTTTCATAATATGATGATGGTATGGATGCTCCCGTATCTGAATTCCTTGAATCCCCCGTAATTTTGTGGTAATACTTTCTCGGGTATATTAGATCATAAAATCTCATGTCAAAATTTGTTGCGTTCCCTGCATAGATCGATGAAAGCAATGATTCCATTTCATTATCCTCAGCAACGCTGGCAACGTTTC
>JAKAAK010000002.1 GCA_021797025.1 Thermoplasmata archaeon | reverse complement strand
ATTTAGTAAGGGTAAGGGTAATATATAATTACCTTGGGGATAAATTCCTGGATCCTGAAAAGAATGATATAATAAATATGTTTTTGAAGTTCAGGGAAAAATACACTTATAAAACAATATTAGATTATGAGGGTGTATTAAAGAGGTTTTACAAATGGCGTTATGGGAAGGTGCCTGAATTTTTAGAAAAATTTAGGAATGAAATAACCAGGAAGTAAACTATTATTATTGATTTTAATTCAATTAATCTTTTTCCGGTAATAAAAACTATCCAATTATTTAATTAAAGGAATATCATTGGATCCTGTGTGAAAAAACTTCGAAATTCCACACACTACCATTAGTTAATTATACTATAGAATCCCGTGAATACCATGAACACTACAATTTTTAAATGGAAAATCAGAAAAACAAAGGATTTGTAAATGTTCACGAAATTTGGTCTCATGAATACGAGCTATTAAAAAATCCTTGCAAATACTAATTTTTAGAGTTTTAAAGCGTGAACGCCTATCGGGTCCCTGTTCACTAATTAAACTCGGTAATAGCCGCATGAAACATGTCTATGCAGATGTAGAAGGCGAAACGTTAAAGAACCTTTGGGATCGGGATTTGTTGATACTGGTAGCGTTGTTAAAAAACAAGCGTATTATAAAGTCTCATCGTCAAACAGTATGTTTTTAGAGACACCAGCAAATCAACATTTTTCAGAGTATCAATTGCCTGTAGAATTTAGAACTTGTCATGCTAATAAAAAAGAAGATTAACCCGTGCTACACAATGGAACTACAAATATTATTATATAATGCCACGATAATATCAGTAAAGCTTAAAAAGAGGTTTTAATAATGGAAAATAATATTATTTTAAGGGAAAATGTATATAATCAAATCATTAAAATTGAGGATGCTAAAGGCGTTTATGAGCTTTTTAGTATTCTCGGATATCCTGAAGGCTCAATACTAGACCTTTCCTCGAAGAGAAGAAAATCAACATTTGAATTCAAAAAGGAGGATAATGAAAGAATAAAGGAGATCTATTCTGTCTTAAACTTGGACGATAAATTGCCTGTTTTCCTTTTGGAAACAACTACATTAGTCCCATCTTTCATCAGATCTGTCACAAACACATTAGACAAGCAGTACATTCAGTACCTTCTTATTTTCACGACTGACTATAATGGGATAACCTTCGTCTTCCCAGATAAAGAGAAAGTTGAGACAGGGAAACATAAACTTAAGCTGATCAAACTCAACGTAGATAAAGAGGATATTAGAACCAAGAAGGCTTATTACAGTGTCATAGAAACCTTAGCAAACTTCGGATATGAAAACAAAACAACATGGAGAGAGGTCTGGAAAAAGTGGAAAAAAGCCTTCAGCGTGGAAAGAGTAACAGAGGCTTTTTTTGACGGTTATAAAGAAGTATTCTTCAAGCTGAGAAGTGAATTACAAAGACAGATGATTTCGAGCAAAGAATCCCACGAATTTACTCTGCAATTCCTGAACAGAATCATGTTTATCTATTTTATATCAAAGAAAGACTGGTTAGAAGAGCCGAAATTTGTTGACTGGCTATGGACAAAATACAGAGTACTTGGAAAGTACAATTCTAATGAATTTTATGAAAAATGGCTTAAACAGGTATTCCTCAAGGCATTTAACAACAGAGCAAATGAGGTCAAAGGATTGCCAGAAGACGTTGTGAAAGTAATTTCCAATGCTCCATACCTTAATGGAGGTCTTTTCAGGGAGAATGGTCTAGATAACCTCAAGATTCTCATAACTGACAAGATATTCCAGGAAGTCCTCGAATTCTTCGAGTCCTACAATTTCACAATAAAGGAAGATATGCCCCTAGAATCAGAAGTTGCAGTAGATCCCCAGATGATTGGTTATGTCTATGAGTCACTTGCTAATGTTGCCGAGGAAATCTACGATAGGAATGACCTTGGCATCTTTTACACCCCCAGAGTTGAGGTGGATTTCATGTGCCGTAGGAGTCTGGTTGAATACCTGTCCAAAAATTTGTCAGAATTACCAAAGGAAAAATTCTACTCTCTCATTTTTGACCCAGCCGAAGAGAGAGAAAAGATAGAGGATTGGTTCACGAAAAATGAACATTGGAGGAAGCTTGAAGACACCCTAAGCAACCTCTCAGTGGTCGATCCAGCCTGCGGCTCAGGTGCCTTTTTAGTGGGTATGCTGAATGTTGTTTCTGACCTCTACAGGATGATATATAAGTACATCGGTAACAGTCTATCAGACTTTGCACTGAAAAATAGAGTAATTCAATATTCCTTGTACGGGGTTGACGTAATGCCCTGGGCAATTCACGCCGCCGAGTTGAGGCTCTGGCTCCAATTGATCGTAGAAACCGAGTTTAAAAAAGAAGAATTGAGACAGCACCCACTTTTGCCAAACCTGAATCTCAACCTAAGAGTGGGGGACTCTCTTGTTCAGGAAATTGGTGGTATAAGCTTCAATTTAAGAACAAATAACTTGAAAGATCACCTGAAGAGGAAGTTGGATGACTTAAAACAGGAAAAAAGGAAGTACTTTGAAAACTCACCAACTGCCAAATTCAAGTCACCCGAGGAGGTTAAAGAGGAGGAAATTCATCTATTTGAGGAAATAATAAATGAAAGAGTTGAGAGTCTTACAACTGATATACAAGTCTTTGAGCATAACATAAAGATAGCGAGGTCTCAAAAAACTCTTGCCGGAGAGCAAGTAATAGATGAGAAAAAAGTAAATGAGAACCTACTGAGGATTAACACAAATAAGGAAGAAATTGAGAAGCTAAGAAATGTCAAGAACCATTTGAATGATCCTGAGAAGAAACCTTTTGTCTGGGACATTGATTTTGCAGAAATATTTTCAGAAAAAGAAGGGTTTGACATAGTTATTGGGAATCCACCTTATGTTAGGCAAGAAATGATTTCGCCTCCAAATAAACTAAAATCAGAGGTTACGAGTGAGGAAAAGAAAGAGTATAAAGATAAATTGATTGAATCAGTTAAAGAGAGATTTCCAGTCCTAAAAGATGTGGGGAAGAGAAGCGATTATTACATCTATTTTTATTTTCACGGTTTAAGTTTATTGAATAATAATGGGAGTTTCTGTTTTATTACATCTAATTCTTGGTTAGATGTTGAATATGGAAAGGTATTGCAGGAGTTCTTATGTAAGTATGTTCCAATAACAGCAATCTATGACAATCCAAAAAGGAGCTTTACGCATGCTGATGTAAACACTATAATTGCACTATTTGGGGCGCCTGAAGCAAAACAAAGAAGCCTGGGAGATTGGTTTAATGATGTGACTGGTGGTAATGAAAAGGTTTGGCCAAATATTAAGAGTGTTGCGAAGTTTATAATGTTCAAGAAGCCTTTTGAAGAGGTGCTATCATCTCAAAATCTTGTTAGTATTGAAAACGTCAAAGTCAAAGAGAAAAGAAAAGGAATTACTGATCTAGTTAAGAATGTTGTTAGCACAAATGATTGCAGGATTTTTCCTATGTTGCAAGAAGACCTGCTGGAAGATGGTTGGGAATATCCGGAGAATTACAAAAATGGCAGATTTAAATCAGGCAGTTATGAAGGAAATAAATGGGGCGGGAAATACCTAAGAGCACCAGATATTTTCTACATTATTATGGAAAGGGGTGAAGAGAGCATAATTCCGTTAAATAAACTAGCAGATTCAATACTTCCTGGGTGTTATACCGGTGTTAATGACTTCTTTTACATAGATGATAAAGCCATAGAGACATTTAAAATTGAAGAATATTATGTTAAACCTATAATTAGAAATGCGGATGATGTGGAGGCTCTAAATATTACCATAACTCCAAATAATTATGTTCTAGCTGTTCCATCATTATCAAAGAAGGAGTTAATATTAGAGGGACATCTGGGATTGATGAGTTACATTGAATGGGGAGAAAAACAAGTTACACGAAAAAGGCAAAAGACCGAGTCTGGGATCAGGTGGTCAAATGTCGAAACTGTAAAACACAGAAAATATTGGTACTCGATTCCGGAGAAAAACTTGATTCCCGCCCATATATTCATCCAATATGTTTCTAATGAGCGATTTTACTGTCCGTATTCCAATTTCCCTTTGGCGAGCGACAGGGCATTTCACAGATTGTTTGAGAAAACGGACATAAATTACAAAGAGTTGGCTGCAATTTTGAATTCCACAATACAAATATTTTTTGTGATGCTGCTAGGAAGGTCCAATCTGGGTCAGGGTGCACTTAAGTTTGAGACTAGTGATGCAAAGAAGATTCTAACATTAGATGTGGAAAGGTTTAATTCAAAGGTAAAGCGACAATTGCAAGATCTCCTCGATGCCTTGGGAAAAAGAAAGCCCCAATCGATTTTCGAAGAGGTTGGTATAGATAGGGAAAAACCAATAAGAGAGCAGAAACCTAACCCTCTCCCTGATAGGGCAGAACTTGACAACATTATATTCGATGAGTTGGGGTTGACTCAAGGTGAGAGGAAAGAAGTTTACTGGTCAGTTTGTGAGTTAGTGAAACAGAGGATTGACAAAGCAAAAAGTTTGAGGGATTAGAATGGCCAAATCATTTACCATTGATGTGGTGCCTGAAGTTCTCAGGTGGTTGAGAACTAGTGCAGGTTGGGAAGTAGGGGAAGTTGCCAAGAAACTCGGAACAACTGTGGAAGTGGTCAAGGACATGGAATCAGGGAAAAGGAACCCAACTATGAGGCAATTGTATATCCTTTCAGAAACCTACAAAAGGCCAATTGCGTCATTCTTCCTATCAAAACCAAAACAGGAAAGACCGATGCCTAAGGACTATAGGTTTCTACCAAACAAGACTAACATATTCGACCGCAAAACCATTCTTGCCATCCGAAGAACCCGGGGTCTTCAGAGTGTGAGCAAAGAACTGTCCCTTAATATCAATTATGCCACTGAAACTGAAATCAAAAAGGCAAAACTAACCGATAATCCAGAATTCATTGCTTCAGAATATCGGAAGATATTGAATTTTGACATTGAAGAGCAAAGGAAGTTCGGAGATGCATACAAGATGATGGGGTATTTACGAGACGTGTTAGAAGACCATAATATTCTGGTTTTTCAGTTATCCATGCCAATTGAGGATGCAAGAGGGTTTGCCTTAGCAGATGGAACTCCGAACATTATAGTGATAAACTCAAAGGACAGCATCGAAGCTCGGTTGTTCACTTTAATGCATGAGTTTGGACACATAATCTTAGGAGAGACCGTAATAGACCTCCCAGAAGAGTCTTTGCAGGCTAGAAGCAATATTGAGGGCTGGTGCGACTCCTTCTCATCGGCTTTCCTGTTGCCAAAGGAGATCTCAATTGATATATTTAACAAACACGTACATAACCTCACGGAGACGGACACACTGAATGCTCTGTCTAAGAGATATAAGGTAAGTAAGGCAGTTCTACTGGTGAAAATGGTAAATCTAAATTACATTTCAAGGCAAGAATTTGAGTCCGTGCTTGCTAGATATACTCCAAAGGAAATAAAAGTGGAGAAAAAAGAGAAGAAGTTCAAGAAAATAGCAACTGATCGGAAGTGTCTTTCGGAAATGGGCAATAAGTTTGTATCTCTTGTTGCAAACAATTTCGATAAGGAATTCATAACTTACAACGATGCACTGAGCTTCCTATCTATAAAATCTAAGAATTTCGATAAAGTTCTGGCAAGGGCGAGAAAATGACTTTCTACCACTACATTATGGACACATCTTCGTTCGTAGAACTCAATAGACACAATCCAATTGATGTGTTCCCAAGTGTATGGAATAACTTGGAATCATTATCCAAGAAAGGTCTTCTGGTCGCCCCAACAGAAGTACTATTAGAGGTCAAAGAAAGGGACGATGAGCTTGCATTGTGGGCCAAGAGGAATAGTAGTCTATTTCGGCCGCCAACGAAGAGGCAGGTTGAAATATTGAAGGATATCTTAAAGAATTATCCTGCGTTGGTAAAAGAAGATAGGAAATATGATGCTGACGCCTGGGTAGTGGCTCTGGCAGTAGAAATGGCCACAGGGTCCCAACAAACCATAGTCCAAATAAAAAGAATAGTTGTCACGGAAGAGAGACTCCGTGGATATAAAGTTCGGATACCATATGTATGCCAGAAGTACAGCATAGACTCTATTGGTATAATTGAAATGTTCAGGATAGAAGGGTGGAAATTTTAAGGTGATAATATGGCGCTGCATAAAGAGATAATAGATAATAGTGATGGTAACAAACTGGTTAGCTTCTTAAATGATGCATTGAAAGAAAATGGGAAAGGCAACTTTGACATTGCCACCGCGTTCTTTAACATAGGTGGTTTTGCTATGATCAAGGATAACCTTGACCGCTCAGTGAAATTTAGACTTTTATTGGGTAAGACTCCAGAGATTCAGAATGATATTACTCTTGGTGATGTCTTACTTGAAGAGATAAAAAAAGAAGTTGAAGGCTTTGACCTCTCAAAGGACTCTGATTCAACAGTACGGCTTTTTATCGAGTTCCTGAAACGAGACAACGTAGAAGTGAGGCTTTTTGAGAAATTTCTTCATGGAAAAGCATACATCTTTGATGATCGGATAGTCATAGGTTCTTCCAATTTCACCCGTGCAGGACTTACCAGATATGGCGAGCTGAACACCTGGAGGCAGGAATCCCAGGCCATCTATACCAGAAAAGAATGGTTTGACAAGTTTTGGGCTGAGTCTATAGATTTCAAAATGCAGTTAATAGAACTCCTTGAAAATTCCAGATTTGGCAGCAAAGAATACTCTCCATACGAAATATACATCAAAACACTTTATGAAATGCAGAAAGAGGACATAAAGGAAGGACAAAAAGAAGAAAAACCAAAAGGGTTGCCTGAGACTAAGGTAAATCTAGCACAGTTCCAGGAAGATGCCATAGCTAGAATATGGACAAGGATGAAGAAATACGGCGGATGTATAGTGGCCGATTCCGTTGGATTGGGAAAAACATGGATCGCCAAGAAGATCCTTGAACAAATTGGCTACTATGAACGGAAGAATATATTGATTGTATGTCCAGCGCAGCTTCGTGGGATGTGGAGAAACGAGCTTAAGAAAATAGATACAAAAGAGAATATACTATCGCAGGAGGACCTTGCCTCTGAAAATTATCTTGAGAAGGCGAAGAGAACGCTCGGTGGGCGTTTGGATAATGTGGAATTAATCGTTGTTGACGAAAGCCACAACTTTAGAAACCCGCTATCAAATAGGTGGGAGAACTTTTTTTCACTTGTTAATGACCATTTTTCGAATTCGGGAAATAAACCTTACATTTTGTTTCTTACCGCAACCCCTATAAACAATACTCCATGGGACCTGTACTGGCAAATTATGCTTCTAGTACTGATGGACAGGTCTGCGTTTATCAAGGAAAACATACCAGATCTGTTTAAATTCTTTAAGGATGCCAAAGACAATCCTTCGCTACTTAATGACCTGTTAAATGAAATCTCTATCAGGAGAACAAGGGACTACATTATTGAGAACTATCCCAATGCATATATAATAACAGAGCTCCCAGATGGCGAGACTGAAGAACATAAAATTACGTTCCCTAAACGTGTCCTTGAAAATATCAATTACAAACTGGACAGTGCATACAAAGGAATGTACAAAGAGATTTCGGATACTCTTACTGAAAAACTGACAATGGCATATTACCGCATTCTTGAGTACAGAAAGGAGGGCGTTAAGACCGAAGAGGAAAGGCTTGCCTTAGGCAGAATGATAGCCATTGGTGGTATTTTCAGGACGATCTTGTTGAAACGATTGGAAAGTAGTGTAGACTCCTTCAGAAAGAGCATCTTTAACCATATCCAATTTCTTGAAAAGTTGAAGAAGTACCTTAAGGATGAAAAGCTCCTGACTAAGGAGAGTTACATAAGATACATATTAAGGTCCTATGATGAAATGGAAGATGGGGATATCAAGGAAGTTCTTAATGATTTCAAACTCTCCGAATATCGTGCTGATGACCTGTTCAATGACATAGATATTGATATAGACTTGTTAAACAACATTTTGGATAAGGTTAAAAAAATTAAACCCAGTGACGATTCAAAGCTCAATGTTCTTAAGGAAAAGCTCCTGGAGCTGTCCAAAGACGGACAGATTATCCTGTTCACATATTATGCGGACACCTTAAACTACATCTATGAAGAGATCATCAACGATAAACGGTTCTCAAAACTCAAGATCGAAGCGATTTCTAGCTCTGGAACCACCAGTAAGAACCCAGGACAGCGTGAAGAGATAATAAAGAAATTTTTCGAGAAGAATGTTGACATAATCCTCAGCACAGACGTCCTATCCGAAGGCCAGAATCTTCAAACTGCGAAGTACCTGATCAATTACGATCTACACTGGAATCCAACACGCATGATTCAGAGGGCAGGTAGGATTGACAGGATTGGGTCACCCTACAAGGAAATTTACGTCTACAACTTCTTCCCTGAAGATGAGCTTGAAGAGCTCCTCAAGTTAGTGCAGGCACTACAGAGCAAGATTGTTGATATTGATAATTCTGTTGGTCTTGACCAAACTGTTCTTGGGGAGGAAATACACCCTAAGGTATTCGGGATAATCCGACGTATCAAAGGAAAGGACGAAAAGCTCTTTAAAGAATTAGAAGCCGACCTGTTTGGCGGTGGAGAGCTCTTTTATCAGCCATTGAAAGACTTCCTTAAAGATAAGGGAGTCGAGGAACTGGAAAAAATTCCATTTGGCGTGTTCAGCGGACTGAAGAGAGAAAATATCTCAGGAATATTCTTCTACTATGAGTATGAAAGGGACTTCCACTTCTGGTATATATACGATCTAAGCACTGGTAATTTTCTGACCAGCAAAACTGACATTTTGGAGTACATAAAATGCAAAAAAGGGGAAAAACGCGTGATTCCGTCTTTCTTCGAGAAAGTCTATGACACAAATAAACTGGTTTTAGAGGAAATTGAAAGGACATACAAAGAGATAGAGCTCAGCAGCACGCAAGATTCTCAGTTGAAAGAACTCAACAGATCAAACAGCACTAAATTTATTAAGAAAATGATTGATGAGATTGAGATACAGCTAAGTGATTATCTTTACGAATATCCTAACGATATCTCTGTTGAACACGTATGGGAACAGATCAAATCAAAGCTACTATCTCTTCCTCCCACTAAGAAAAGGCTTCAAGTCCTAAGGCAGATATGGAAATCTTACAAGAAAGACAGTGACTGGAAGAAAATGATAGGGGATCTTGGCAATTTTCTGGCTGAAAAAGGCATGTTTAAGAAGGCGGATGTAAAACCATTCGATTCTTCAAAGCTTAAATTGGTGACAATGGATTTCATTTCGTAAATAAGTAACTTCAAAAATCGGGAATAAAGTTTATTAACTCTTTGGGATAGTATACGCATTATGTTTGCTCACATTGACATTGAAGTTGTTTTCACAGGATGAGCACTTATATCATGAAACATCAAACACGTTAAAAGCCTATTTTTTCATTGGAGAGCCACTATTACTTTTCCGCACACCGGACATTTCACAATTCGGCTAGCAACCATAGCAACTAAAACTTTTCGATCTTGTTAGCTAATTCGGCTGAGACTAAACCGCCTATGCCATTCTTGATGTCAACTCCGCTTCTTTCAAGCTGATCCATTATAAACTCGTTCTATAGCGTTTCTATGGTAACCCCAAAGCTATCAAGATCGGATTTAGGTATACTTGCAAGCCCGGATTATGCATTGGTCATTACTATACTCATAACTTTTCAGATTTTAATACCTTTACAAAAATAAAGAAGAAAAAATTAGCTTCCAATCAATAATGATTTTCAACTTGGGTTTTAACCGGAAAAAAAAATTCATTTTGATATAATTTTAATATTATTATGTGCTAAACATTCAACCATTTATATGTTTTAAAAATAAATTTCTTAATTTCCCACAAACCCCGTGTTTTATTTTAATAATAGAAGAGAATATTATAATTTGATTTATATATCTATAAATGTGAGAGTTTTATCGTTAAAAGTATTTGAATAGTTTGAGGTGCTGATTTCCCAGTATGAAAGAATATATAAGACCGATAATTTTGATAAACGTGATCTGTATGATTTCACCTGGAAGGTAAAAAACGGCAGGATAATAAAAAATATGCGGGGGAATGTCTTCTTTGATTCATATATAAAGTATCTTCAAGTTAAAGAATCCGTTAATAAAGAATTTTAACAGTATATAAAGGAATAGAGGTAATTATCTATCTTTATAGTATACACATTAAACTTTATAATAGTGCGGAGAGAGGGATTTGAACCCTCGAATCCCTGCGGAAATGAACCCTGAATCCATCGCCTTTGTCCTAGCTCGGCAATCTCCGCTTCCTCAATTTTACGGTCTCATTATGAGCCAGTTTTAATATTTCAGGATATTTACCATTACCTAATAACATTATCTTTTTTATACTTGTCCCTAAACTTATTTTATTTCCTGGACTTACTATGGTATGTTTATTTATCATATAGCCAAGTTTTTCATTATTGTAATATATATAATTATTATTTATATTTCCCAGGAGCAGGGATTTTGCCACACCTATTGTTGTTTTATCCATTATTATTCCGGCAAATGTTGCTAAACCACATTTCCTTGGGTGTAATAATCCATTTGCATCTATTATGATAATTCCATCGAAACCCTCTGATAATTTCTCTATAAATGGTAATTCCCTATATGCTAAATATCCTGGTATATATGGAAAATCTGTACTGTTAATATATGTTTTTGTACTGTATTCATTATTTGCAGTATAAACCATTGCCGCATAACCTATTTCATTTTCATATGAAACATCTACTGCTGCTATATTACTGTTATAGTCATGATCATTTAAATCTATTTTTTCTGCTATTTTTAACTGTTCTTCCCTTAATTTTTTTAATGGATAATCTGTTTTAAAATTATCAAAAAATTTATCATCAAAATTTGTTACCTTTCCGTTTATTATTTCAACACCATCATTTTTTAGCCTTCTTATTTTTTCATCTATTCCCAGTCTATATTTGCCAGTAGTTTTATCTGTATGCACGACCTTATAACATGGAATAATATCCGGATCCTTATTTACGGACAGCATATAGCCTACCGCCCTTGATGCTTTAATATCCCCCAGAGCATTGGCCAGAGCACCATAAGTTGTAATTTTATCGTCAGGAATTTGCTTTACTAAATTATAAAAATAACCATATAAATTAATTTTAGTGTAATTCATTGGTAGATAATTGGATATAAAATATAAATATATTTTAATTTAAAAAATTTCCTTTACTATAGATTCGGTCATAAATTTTATATTATACAATTTAATAAGTAAATAATGTTTGAGACTTTTTTTCACAGGGTTGGCAAATATATTGAAAAAAACAAAAAGAAGGTTATAGTGTTCTGGATAGTACTGTTTTTGTTAATGGCATATCCTGCAACGTTAATATTTACCGATACATCATATAATGTTTCAAATTCAATTGTTACAAAACATTCCATGGCCTCTAAGGCAAATAATTTATTATCATCACAGTTTGGCAACTCTACAGATCCACAGATTATAATTGTTGCAAATAATACAAATATAGATAATAACACCACAATGCAACATTTAATGAGCTTTGACAGTTCAGTTGTATCATATTTGAAATCAATAAATATAAAATATACAAACCAGACAAATATTTTTACTGTAGAAAATTCAGCCCTAAAATCATATTCTAAGGGTATTTATAAGGAAGAAAACGGTACCTATAAATTAATATCAACAGTAAATAATGAAGGCATTAAATTTAATGCCAGTGCAAATTTATCACTGAACCTTGGATTTGGTTTACCAGCCACATATATTCAAGTTTTTAATAAGGCATATAATAGCACACACAATAAAATAAAGGCAAATAGCATAGCCTATAATGAAATTCACTCAAAGGTAAAAAACAGCAACTTATCATTAACTTATCTTGATGCATTTTCACACACATGGAATTCAACATTAAAAAATGTAAATGCAACAAATATTTACAATGAGACACATTACATGAATTCTGCAATAAACAGTACGGGAAAAAACACTAGCTTTAGAACCGAGGCCGGTGAGGGTTATCCAGTATTTTTATCTCTTGATACTAATTTTACATTAAACCAGTACATGTTTAATTCTAAAGAAATACCATACATGTTAAAAGATTACAGTATAAATTACATATCCGGCAAACTCAGTACCAATACAACTTCTTCATCATTTATTAAAACCTATTTAAATATGAGTGCTAATAACTTTGTTAAAAATGCATACAATCTCGGTGAAAATCCATCAGGCATAAATATATCAAAATTAATGGTATCTGAGGTATATAATGGAACAATAAATTCAATGAATGGCAATCCATTGTTAAAGATAAATAAACCGTATTATAGCAATTATTTATCCAATCTATATGAAAATGGCTCCAGCGGTAAAAATATAACAGCTTTCTCATCAAAGATAGTTAACAGTACACCTTACAATAGATATCCGGTATTGCCATCTAAATACATTTCGGCCTCATTGATATCCCCAGGTAATTCAACGGTGCTGTTTATATTCCATTACAATGGCAGCCTGACAACTAAAGAACAATCAACAATAACCTCTATGGAGAATAGCTATACAAAAATAATACCCGGAAGTTCATATTATTTAGCAGGTTCATCGGTTTCCAATCACCAGCTGTCAACCGAAGTGCTGAATGGTATGGTAATAGCACTGATAATAGGAATAATTATCTCTATTATAATTGTAGGTCTATTCTTTAAATCACCCATAGCAGCATTTTTACCATTTTCAATGTTTTTGTTTTCTGCTGTCATAGCCGCAGGTATAAATGGCATATTATATAAATATGTATTTAAAACAACAATATCATTTATTACGCCCACATTTTTGTTGATAATTATTCTCGGTCTATCATCAGACTATTCTGTGTATATACTGTCAAGGTATAGAAATGAGGCAAGGAATAAAAATCCCGATGCTGTACCTGAATCATCAAAATGGGCGGGACATGCTGTATTCACATCAGGCACAACAGTAGCCCTATCATACGTTGTATTATGGCTATCAAATATACCAATATTCAGTGATGCGGGTTTAACAAATGCAATAGCTGCAGTTGTTACCATTATAATTGCAAATACATTTCTGATTGCAATAATTGCACAGTTAAAAAGCAAAGTATTCTGGCCATCAAAAATTAAGGAAAAACAGAAACTACCATTCGAAAAATCAATGGAAAAGGTTGCGCATACAGTATTGAATAATAAAAAGAAAATATTAGTAATATTCATAGTGATTACACTGGGAGCCCTGTATCTATATTCGGTAACACCTACCAACATGGATTTTTTTGCCCTTCTACCACAGAGCAGTGGTATGCAATCATTATCTGTCGTTAATGATTCATTCCATTATGACCTGTTTGACCCTACATATATAATACTGAATTTTACGTCACCGTTTATGACAACCCACAATGGAACAGTACGGTATAATCAAACAGAGTATAATCAAACGCTGCAGATAGAAAATAGATTGATGGATTCTGGTAAGGTTAGTAGGGTCATGGGCCCTGGATATCCATACGGCAACATGGTTAATTATAGCTTCCTTGAGTCGTCAAACAATAACTATAAAAATCAATATATAAACCAGACAAATACGTATCTGGGTCATAAAAAGAATTATGTTGAAATAGTGGTATATTTATCAAACGTTGCGTGGAGCAGTAAATCAACAAATTTTGTTAGCGGTATACCATCAATGGTAAACAGCCACAGCGATTATAAGGGATATGTTGGTGGTTTAACCGAATATTTAAACAATGCATATTCATTTACATCATCGGCATTTAATAGGCTTGTTCCAGTACTTGCAGTAACGATATTTGCTATACTATTAATACAGCTGGCATCTGCGTTAACACCAATAAGATTAATAATAATGGTCATGGCAGCCGTTGTGGCATCATTAACGTTGACATATATAATATTCTATTACATGCTGCATATGCCATTACTGATATTTTTGCCGTTGTTTGTATTTATTACACTGCTTGCTGTTGGGCTGGATTATGATATATTCATGATAACCCGGGTTCAGGAAAATATAATGAAGGGCATGGATAATAATAATGCAATAAAAGATTCCATAAAGGAAACTGGTGGTGTTATTATAGTTCTTGGTTCACTATTATTTGCAACATTCGGTGCACTGTATTTCAGTGGTATAGGCATAATGGAAGAAATAGGCGTTGGCCTGGCCTTAGGCGTTTTAATAGATACATTTGTGAGCTGGATGTTCTTTGTTCCGGTCATAATGGCAATAATGAATAAATATAACTGGTGGCCTTCAAAAATGAAAAATACGGAAAAATAATTATACATTGCTATACTTATGTACTATGAAAACTTACCTTAAAGTGATATTCAACAGCGAGGGCACAAAGCCCAGTGAGATAATAGATAGATTAAGGTCATTGGGATTCTCCCTTACAAGGGGTGAGCATGACATGGTATACAACTGGCCAGATTCAGCATCTGCAGAAGATGCCATATGGTTTGCCGATAAAATACAGGCAACACTGCAGGGATTTAAAGTATATTTCGAGATGGAAACTATCGATTAATCCCTTACGGGCAATCTTCTTATATTCCCACAGTAGTTGCATTTTATATTTATAACCCCATTTTTTATCCTCATGTTAAAATTATTATATGGAGTTTTACATTTTTTACAGTATGATAATTTTATTCTTCTTTCAAGTGTTATATCCATCCTTTTCGCTATACTCTCCATCAATGTTATATATCTCCTTGATAAATCCATATCACTGCATTTTAAAGCCTCATTATATAGTTTATTGATGCGTTCATTTGATATTTTTATTAGAATACTGTCTTTCATCTGTTTATAAATATTTATTAATTTTATAAACATTGCCATAGATGATAAAATTAATTGTTCTGGATGTTGATGGTACTCTAACTGATGGAAATAGGTTAATATCAACCAGTGCGATAAAATATATAAGAAAAGGCATAGATAAAAATGTAACATTCTCACTGATCAGTGGAAATGTTGTACCGGTAATGTTTGCATTGCAGACATTTATAGGTATAAATGGTCCGGTATTTGCTGAAAATGGCGGAATATTATTATATAAAAATCAGATTAAAAAATTCTTTGATAAAACCAGGGCTGAAAAATTTCTGGAATATATATCAAAAAAATCATCGGTTAAACCTGTCTTTACAAACATGTGGAGGGAAACATCCATTGCATTTAATATGGACGATTCTGATGAAAATTATGTTTCGGGTGAGGCAGAAAAAAACGGTCTGTCCATTGTTAACAGCAGGTTTACATGGCATTTAATGGATAAAAACCAGAATAAGGCATATGCTGTAAATTATATGAAAGACCAATTTGAACTGAATTATGATGAAATTCTGGTTGTTGGTGATTCAGATAATGATGTACCCATGTTTAACCTGAACGTGAACAGGGCATGCCCCGCAAATGCAACAGCCACTATAAAAAGCAAAAGCGACTATGTATCAAAGCATAGATATGGAAATGAAATGGAGGATGTTCTAAACCATTACGGAATATTATAACTTGACTTCACCAAATGAACTTGCCATACTGCTATTTGCCAGATGACTTTTTTATATTATTACCACCTCAAATTCAGTGTTTTATCCTCATATCTCATGATGAAATCACCAAATAGATCTGTTATCTGGGGTGTAATGTTGCTTATGATGTGGAATCTGAAGTTAGATCTCGGGTATACAACCGTTTTTGCACATAGAATAAAGCACTTTCTGAGCGGTTTTATATTTACCATGCTCTTTTTCCTGTTTTCCTCAGGATACAGGTTAAAATGTAAAGTCTTACCAAGAAAGTGTATATAAGCGATCATTCGGTATCCAAGAATCTCTCCCAAAGCCGGCATTATAGAAAATTTTATATATAAATTATTATTATTATTATTATTATTATTATGGAAAAGCGCATAAATAAAAAAATTATTATAGCAATATTGTTTGCTACAGTTATGATAATGGCTGGCTTTACAGGGTTAATGTATTATAAACCCAAAAATAAATTGCAATCCAAAAACAATATTATACAGAGTACGATGAATGAATACGGTCTGAAAAATATCAATGAGATGAAACAATATGAAATTAAGTCAAAAAGCAATGCAAATGATGTAAGAATAGTTGAAACTTTCTATAAAGGCAGTTTATATAAAGGATATGCACTATCGACATATACTAATAATAAATTGCAATCATCACTATTTGTCATAATGAATAATAACGAAACAAACTTTGTAATTATTCCGGTGAAATCAGACACATTAAAAAACACAATGATAATAAATAATAAAACATTAGCTGATATGAACAGTAAATCTAATAATATTACACCTGATACTGCCGCGTTACTTTGTTATAGTTTATATTTAAAACTTAATTCTAATGGAAATTTAAAAGGGGAAGTATTTTCACTTGACCAGCTAAACACTGGCAGATTGTTGAACTATTTGGGTGCAGGATTTACTTTATCCGGAGTTGCTAGAGGTCTATTGGGCAGTGCAGCTAAAATAACTTCCGTTGCTTTATCTACACTGGCAAAAATACTTACTTATGCATTTGCTGTTGCATTTATAACTGCAGTTGCTATAAAAACCGTGGATGGCTATGGTGGGAATGTTGGAGTTTATATGGGTTATAATACTGGATGGTTTAATGTTCCATATCCAATATTTTCTTATAACCCCGTACCCAATGGCTATTTTTATGTAATACATTGCCAGCCAGTAAATTTATAGGGGGTAAAAAATGCAAAAAAATAATGTAGCAATAAATAATAAAAATATTCTATTAATACAGAAAATAATATCAATAGCAATAATACCATTATCAATATACTTTCTTTATATTGCTTACTATAAGCCAGTGCTCGTGTATACGAATCTGTGGGCATCATACATAACGTTTGTTTTATTTATTCTTATCCTGGACAAAATAAATCATAATAAAGCGGTCAAATTGTTTTTACTATTTACATTTGTATTTTATATTTTTGGTTATTACAGGGGATACACTTTTGATCCTAAATCTTCCGCTATATATTCATATATTTCAAGTGCCATTATGATTATATTTGTAATTTTATATTTTACATTACCGAAATATAATGAAAAAATAAAAGGGAGATGTAGCTAAAAACAATAATACATCTAATGAATATGGGTTCACAGCAAATTAATGGACAGATTTCTAAGTGCTATTAAGAAATGAAAGCCATTTTAAAGACAAACGATATAAATTCCAAAAGTTTGATAAATGCCGTGACATTATAAAACTAATGTAAATAATAATATATGTATGGACTAAATAGTAAAAACCAATCCCGCAATGTTTATGAGATTAAAATAATCCTTAACTCACGGTTTTTTTACATAACAGGTCTATATCTATCTTTAGATCCGCAATGAATTTATTTGATTTTTTTGGAATCCCATTTGTAATTTCCTGTTTTTCTAGCTGTGTCCCCTAACCCTTTAAAGTGTCAGGAGAACATTCCCACCACTGTATTTCCCATCTATTATGTTGAGAACTTAGAAGTGCAGGTACAATAATAGCTGTTGCCTACATCCTGGATACAAATACCCCCGGGTCTTATATTTTATTGCCCAATCTGAAATATTATTCACATAATGTATATACACATACCATGAATACAAATGTTTGTGTAACCGTATCTGTTATCAAAACTAGTAAAATAGCTGGTCACAAACATATATTTAAAAAAATCTTGGTTCCTGTTACGTAAAATGGATGGAGTTAAGGAATAATCGTAAGAAATTTTAAAGTTAAAAAATAATTATTGTAATTTTTTCAAATCATTTACATGTTTCCCAATTCTATCCTCTATTAATTCACGATTATCTATTACCGTGTTGCCGCGTATTATAACATCCTGTGGAAATATTACATCAAAGCCGTTAAATGGTGATGCAGGATTTTTTGAATGCAGTGTATAATCATTTAATCTCTCCATTTTTGAAAAGTCTACCGTCATGAAGTCCGCATAGTTCCCTATTTTTATCTCTCCCTTTTTCAGATTAAATAATTTATCGGGATTGTATATGCACGTATTATAAAGTGTTTCGAAGTTTATAATTTTCTTTTGTACCAGTGCCAGTAATAATGGTATTCTTGTCTCAACACCGATTATACCGGATTTTGAGTATTCAAACTCTTCCCTTTCATTCTGTGAATGTGCTGCATGGTCTGATGAAACAATATTGAACCTGTTATTTATATAATCGCCTAACAGATTTTTCTGCGTTTCTGAATCCCTCAATGGTGGATTAACCTTTCCGTATGATTTTAACGGCATTTCATCGTTTAATAATAAATGGTGTGGTGCTACCTCCTTTATATAATCCGTATTCATATAATGGGTCATATGTGTAATAACACCCTTTTTAAACTTCATGCTATTTGCAGTATTAACGGCAATGTCCTCACATGCCATTGGCCTACTCTGATTATACTCCCTTAAATTACGTGCTTTTTTGTAATTCTTATCAAGGCAGTTTTTGTCCTCTGCATGGAAAAAAACAGGTATATTCATATTATTAACATTTTCTATTTCATTTATACTAAAACTGTTAATATTATCAACGTTTGTTGTATCCCCAAGATATATTTTTATTCCAGATGAATCCTTACTTATTATACTGGAATTATTGCCATTAAACATTGAATATAAACCGAAATCACAGTATGCTTTTCTTCTCACTATTTCCAGTTTATCACTGTAAGCTGTATAATTGTCAATTTTTATTTTATTATTTGGCATATCAAATACCGTTGTTGTTCCACCAAAAATTGCGGATACTGTTCCGGTTCTAAAATCCTCCTTATACGTTTCTCCCGGGTCACGAAAATGCACATGTGTGTCAGTTCCCGCAGGTATCACGGCGTTTTTTAATCTTTTTCTTTTAAAATTTATATGTTTTTTTATATCCGTGATAATACCATCCGACACACCTATATCCAGATCCTGGAATTCCCCATTATAATAAAATTTTCCTGAAAAAACAATATCCATCATAATACTTTATACTTTTGATATTAAAATATATTTCTAAATATTATAGAAATAATTATATTCATTATTAAAATCGTCAATAATGAAAGAGAAAAGAATTTTTGATTATATCAGGGACGTCGATTCAATGCTGATAATGAACGGCGGAGAGAACCAGTGCGATAAAACATTTTTTTACCTTACAGGTGCGAAATCCGGTATATTTGAAGGTTCGGCATTATATGTTAAACCCGATGAAATAAAAATTATCACGTCAGAGCTTGAAGAGGAGGCGGCAAAGGAAACAGGCCTTGATGTTATAACATTCAAAACAGCATCAGAAAAAAGTAATATACTGAAAAAACTATTTGAAAATGATATAAACATCGGATTAAATTATTCGGCAGTAACACTGGGTATGTATAAGGGTATACTGAAAATAATTCCGGATAAGGAGTTTATAGATGTATCACAGTCGATATTAGAATCAAGAATACTGAAAGAAAATGATGAGTTAAAAAATATAAGGGAGGCGGCAAAGATAGCCAGTGATTCATTTGAGGATTTTACAGAGACAGTTCACGAGGGTATGACTGAAAGTGAACTTGCAGCAAATGTTGTATATGCAATGATGAAGAATGGTGCTTCCGGGGAATCATTCAGTACAATTGTTGCATTCGGCAAAAATTCGGCTATGCCACATTATTCACCTGGAAGAGCAAAACTAAAAAAGAATGATTTTGTCCTTATAGATTACGGTGCATTATACAACAGATACTGCTCTGATATAACAAGGACGTTTGTATTCGGCAGGGCAAACGATGAACAGAAGGAAATATATGAAACTGTAAAAAAAGCACAGCATGACAGTATGATAGCAATTAAAGCAGGAGTCAACGGGAGGGATATAGATAAAATAGCAAGGGATATAATAGACTCTACAAAGTATAAGGGTAGATTTATACACAGCCTTGGCCATGGAGTAGGTCTGGATGTCCATGATCATCCGGCATTATCACCAACATATTATTTCATACTTAAAAACAGCATGGTTGTCACAGATGAGCCGGGAATATATGTAACCAATTTCGGTGGTGTCAGGATAGAAGATGATGTTGTTGTTAAAAAGGATGGTTACGAGCAGATAACGAACGCACCAAAGGATTTAATAGAATTATGATAACATCAAATTTTTTTGTTAATTTTAATCTGATTCTGGATAAAAATAAAATAAAGGACATTCTGGTTAAAAATGGAAAACATAGACGGGATGCCTTTGATTATATAGACAATCTGATAAAAAAGTACTCGGATAATAAAAAATACAATGCAACCCTGGATAGGGAAACATTTGCCATTACACTCTGGATTATAAAATATATAAATGAAAAACCTTTAATTAACAGGTTTATAACAGATCAGAGGGATGTATTCGGGAATAGAATAGCAGAGATGTTATTGGAAAATTATGATAATGTAATTGAGTACTTCAGTACCTTTGGAATAGGAGATGCAAGTATTGAAACTGTCGGAAATAAATATTTATTTAAAATACCCTTTAATATTTTTATAAGGTATAATAAAAAGCTGTCCGGAAATAAATACAGGCTGGTATATCAGATGCTCGACAACGGCTATGTATATATTGATTTAAGGCAAGCAGCACACATTTTGAGGGAGTATTTTGCTGTAAAAATGCATGATATTTATGATAAGATGGATTATAGTGATTCAAAGGATATTTTTGAGGGGTTCTATGATAAACTGGATGAATTAAAAAAGGAATTTATTGAAATAAACAGGAAAAAAACCATGAATTTAGGTGAGATAGATTCTTCAATATTTCCACCCTGTATTAAGGAATACATCAATGAAATAAATGATGGTGGCAACCCCTCTCATATGGCAAGACTTACACTTGCCACATTTCTACATCATATTGGTATGGATAATGAACATATAGTCAAAATATTTAGCAGAACTGCAGATTTTGATGAATCCAGTGCATCATATCAGATCGGCCATTTAACAGGAAGCATTTCCGGAACGGAATATTCCCCACCAAAATGTGCTACATTAAAATCTAACCATCTCTGTTATATGGGAGATGATGCATTATGCCCACATATAAAGCATCCCTTACAGTATTATGAGATAAAGGCTAAGGACAAGATAAATTCAAGGAAAAAGTAAATTATAACCGTTTTTCTATTATTTTCAGTAATGTTGATTTCTTTACATTTCCGTCAATAACAAACATTTTTGATTCCGCGTATGGCAATCTTGGATACCTGCAGTCCCTAACTTCATAATTAAAACTCAGTTCCTTTAAAATCGATAACAGTTTATCATTACTGTACTTTTCTGCTTTGCTTTTGCTTATCCTTCTGCCGAGCCTTCTGGAAATATCCTTATTAAAATACTGCGAATATAATGTTATCATTTTACTATTACTGCGTTAACGATTCCATCCTGGCCTGGCCTTGAGGTTATCTTTGCATTGCCCAATTCTGTTGATATTATTGTTCCCCTATTCATTATATTTCTCTGGACGTAATGCGGATCTGCCTGATTTTCCTTAACTGTTAAAATCTTTAATTTTTTTGTTGTTTTATCCTCTGGGTTATATACATTTGCATACAGTTCCTTTAATAATATTAATTTTCTATTTCCCCCCATTGTTCTTAATGATCTTCTTTCGGTATCACCGACCCTTGTTAATGATGGTTCCCTACCGAGTTCATATCTTCTCTTCGAATGATTTCTTCTTAATTTGCCACCTGTAAACTTCTTTGTACTTTTACCCTGATATATCGTCATATTCTCCCTGTATTTATTAAAATTATATAAGCTTTTATTTAATAAACATTATTTATATATATAATTACAATAATGCATAAATGAAAATTGATGTTATTGATAACGGTGGTCAATGGACACACAGGGAATGGAAGGTTTTAAAATCCTTTGATGTGGAATCCGAAATATTACCGAATAATGTCGATAATGATAAATTAAATGACCTGGACGGTATAGTTTTATCCGGTGGGCCTGCAAGCATAGATAAGGAATTAAACAGATTAGGTAATATAAAGCAGTATATAGAAACCCACGAATACCCTGTATTTGGCATATGCGTCGGTGCACAGTTTATAGCCCTGAACTCTGGTGGCACTGTTGGAAAGGCAATACATTCCGAATACGGAAAAAAGGAGATAACTTTCAGTAAAAATGAATCAATTTTTTATAATTTACCAGGAAAAATAAATGCATGGGAAAATCATAATGATGAGATAAAGAGCATATCTGATGATTATATAATATGTGCATCCTCTGATACATGCAAAATCCAGGCGTTCTATCATAAAAACAGGGATATTTTCGGCGTTCAATTTCATCCTGAAGTGAATAACACAGAGTATGGAACAGAATTATTCAAAAATTTTATAGATGTATGCAAAAAATAAAATTATACTGTTGCATTTAACCATATGTTTCTTTTAAAATCCGGGGAGTACACTGGTATACTGGACGGCAGCATTGCGTATATAAGGGGAGAAAAGATAACCTTACCGGGGAATTATGTATATGACCCGGGAGATTCAATAAAAATAGGTGGTAAGGAATATGTGGTTTTAAACTGCGACCCATTATTTTATAATGAGGTAACCGGAAGGTATACACAGACAATACTGCCCCTGGATATATCGTATATACTATATTCTGCATCAATAAATTATGGTAAAAACATTCTTGAATCCGGTGTTGGGATAGGAAATTTAAGCTATTCCATATTAAAATCTATAGGGAAAAGTGGGAAATTAACAGGTATAGATATAAATGAAAAAAACATTGAAAATGCTAAAAAGAACGTTTCAAGATTTATAGATGTAGATAACTGGAATCTAATAAATGATGATATTAAAAATTATAGGAGCAATGATGTTTATGATGCGGTAATATTAGATATGCCAGATCCATGGAATGCTATTTCAAATATTAAAAATAACATAAAACCCGGAGGTTATATAATTTTATATTCGCCTAACTATAATCAAACTGAAAAAAATGTTACTGAACTTAAGAAACATAAATTTTTTGTTATTGAAACCGTTGAATTAGTTAAGAGAAATATTATAGTAAGGGAAAATGCAACAAGACCGGATAATAATATTATAGGGCATACTGCCTTTATAAACATCGCAGTAAAAACAACAAAAATTTGAATGCCCGTTATAATAATGCATTAAAATATGAATATATACTATTCACTTTGTGTCATCTAAACCCAGTGCCCTACTCATATCCTTGTATCTATTTCTTATTGTTACCTCAGTTACACCTGAAACCTTTGCAATACTCTTCTGTGTCCTTGTTTTTCCATTTTTAATGGCCGCAATATAAATAGCCGCTGCCGCAATGCCCGTGGGTCCTTTACCGGTAGATATACCAGTTTCGCTTGCCATTCTGATAATATTTTCACTATCTATTATTACATTTTTGTCCAGATCAAGTTTATTGCAAAACTGTGAAATATATGAATATGGTGTTGTTGGCTTTAAATTTAATGCCAGTTCCTTCGCTAAATGTCTGTATGCTTTTCCAACCTTCTTTTTATTAACATCAGCAATTCTCGATATTTCCTCCAGTGTTCTGGGTATATTTATCATCCTGCATGCAGCATATATTGATGCACATACGATGCTTTCTATGCTTCTTCCTCTTATAAGGTTTCTTTCCACAGCTTTCCTGTATATAAGGGCTGCGTTTTCCTTTATATCTTTTGGAATACCTAATTTTGCACCGTCCTCATTTAATAATTGCAATGCCAGGGACAGATTCCTCTCAGCCGCATTGCTTACCCTTATTCGCTGATGCCATTTTCTTACCCTGTATATCTGTGCCCTGTTTTTGTGCGGTATTCTTTTACCGTAATAATCCTTATTTGACCAGGAGATTTCCGTTGCCAGACCCTTATCATGGCTTAAAAAACTCATGGGTGACCCTGTTCTGGCTCTATTCTCATTCTGTTCCTGGTCAAAGGACCTCCATTCAGGCCCCTGGTCAATAATAGCGTCTTCTATAACCATACCACAATCATAACATATAAGTTCACCCCTTTCATAATCCTTTATAAGATGTGCTGATCCACATTCAGAACATTTTTTTACATCATCCGTCTCCATTAAACCACCAAGTTAATATAGACATTACATTATGTATTAAAATATTATTATATATTACGAAACAAATTTATGAGAAAAATTTAGTAATAAACAGTATGATAATTAAGTAAAACATTGACTACACACTTTTATACACGAATATTTTAATAACATAACACATATTTTTAATAATATTACGAAAGCTTTAAATATAGATATTACATATAGTAAATATATGAAATACGAGTGCAGTATAATACACATAATGAACAATGAAATACTAATAAACATAAATAATTGCATTGGAATACACAATAAAATTTACGATGAAAACGACAACAGCATAGGTAAAATTACCAGAGTATTAGGTCCCGTATCTCATCCATATGCTCTTGCATATCTTGCTAAAAAAGATATGGATATAAACAAAATATATGTAAAATGTTAAGGTGATTAAAATGGCAGAAGAAAAGAAAAAAAATATTTATGAAATAGATAAATGCCCGGAATGCGGTTCTTCACAGTTAGTAAGAGATTACGAACGTGGGGAACTGGTATGCTCTAACTGTGGTTTGGTCATTGATGACAGCTACATCGATGAAGGCCCGGAATGGAGGGCATTTGATTCTGAACAGAGTGAAAGCAGGGCCAGAACAGGTTCTCCAATGACATATACAATCCATGATAAGGGATTGTCCACAGATATATCGTGGAAGAACAAAGATTCATATGGCAAATCTATTCCTACAAGAAATAGGGCACAGCTGTACAGATTGAGAAAGTGGCAGAAGAGAATTAAGGTATCAAACGCTGCAGAAAGAAATCTATCACAGGCTTTGCAGGAACTTGAAAGAATGGCATCCAATTTAAGCATACCCAATGATGTAAGGGAAACATCCGCAGTAATATATAGAAAAGCAGTTAAACAGAATATGATAAGGGGAAGATCAATAGAAGGTGTTGTTGCAGGATCAATATATGCCGCATGCAGAATAACCAATGTTCCAAGGACACTGGATGAAATTGCATCAGTAACAAGGGTAAAGAAAAAGGAAATAGGAAGAACATACAGAATAATGGCAAGATACCTGAAATTAAACATATTACCATCAAAACCCGATGACTATGTCAACAGGTTCTGCTCCAAGCTAAGGCTATCAATGGAGGCAAGAAAGAGAGCAGAAGAAATATTAAAAATGGCTGTTGATAATGATTTAACATCAGGAAAAGGGCCAACAGGGGTTGCAGCCGCAGCTATATATATTGCATCATTAATTACAGGAGAAAGAAGAACACAGAGAGCAATAGCAGAAGTGGCGGGAGTAACCGAGGTAACAATAAGAAACAGGTACAAGGAACTGACAGAAAAATTAAACCTTACAATAGAAGAATAAAACTATAATCCTTTTATTTTTTTAAATGTTTCATAATCCCTTAAAATATCATCTATTAAATTATAGATTGAAATAATTTTTGCATTTTTTATATCTATTTTTAATTTATTGTTATCGCATTCCATTGAAATATTTTCATCGTTGTCTGCAATAATAGAATTATATAAGCTGTAACAATCTTCCTCATCTATTTCAATATTTATTTCCACAAATACAGTAATTATATGGTACAATAAATTTTTATTCATTTACTAAGAATGTACAAAATAATAATTATATATCATAATGCAATATTAGTAAATGCAATAAAGCATTTAAATTAAAATATATTGCATAATTTATAAAGCGGAGGTTACCGAGTCAGGTTAAAGGTGATAGACTCAAAATCTATTCCCACAGGGGTTCGCCGGTTCAAATCCGACCCTCCGCATTCCTACAAAGGTTTAATGTATATACCGTAAGAATGGATAATTATTCTTACTCTTTATATACTATCAATCCACCTTTTATAATATAAAAATAACATTATATAATTTATATATTATATTACAATTATGATATAAAAAGTTTTTATATAATAAATGAGATTGCTTTTTATGGTAAAAATAAATGGAGACTCTCTTGTTAAATATTTGCTCAGCAAATATGGTCCATTACAACAGAAGAAATTACAGAAACTTGCTTATTTTGCTGAATATGAGTATATTAAAAAATATGGCAAAAGATTATCCGATCTATCATTTAAACGTTATTATTACGGTCCGTATTCTGAAGATACAAAAAATATCGAGGATCTGGAAGAAACTATTATAATAAAAGAAGAAGGTAATTATAATACTGCAGAAGAGTCAGAACTTATTCAGAAAGATTTTAAAATAAACCAGGAAATAGCAAATATTATAGATAATCTCATAAAGCCATATATAAATAAAAATGGGAAGGCCCTTGAAAAACTTGCGGATAATACTGAACCATACATAGAAGCAAAGAATTTTAATGAATCAATAGATCTTAATGGCTATGCGTGGTTTTACAGTAAAGTTAATTCTGATAAATTCTGGAAAGAAGCTGAAGAAATAGATAACGAGAATATAAGGAAAGGAATATACGGCAAGCATATAATAAAAAGCGATACAGAACTCGACCCGTTATTTTCCTGATTTTTATGGCATGCAATGAATACGCCTTTGATGTTTCAGCTATTAAAGACAGGCTTTAGAAATATAAAGATAAAAACATCAAACGCCAGATAAGAAAGAAAATAGAGAAAGTTAAAGAGAACCCACTTATTGGAGAAACAAAGAGTCATCAAATTAAAAATATCCGTGCAGTTAAAGTGAATAACCAAAAGACTGTCATTCTTTATAAAATAGATGATATGAACTGTTTAATACTATTTGTGGATATTGGGTCTCATGATGATGTTTATGGTAATACGTTTTAATCAGTAGATGGCTGTTCCCTCCTTTAGAATTTCTTTATAATATTATTATAAAACAAAAAATAATTCTTGCTTTTCAACTATCTTCTGGGCATTGCATCATGGTTCATCCCCGGTTTTAATTTCTCTATATATGCCATACTCTACAGTGCTTATATGCAGAGCACAACAGAAAAGGAGCTCCCTGGAAGAACAGCATCAAATCTCTATGTTTTCAGAGGGGTATCAACATCCGCAGGGGCTATTTACCTGCCACTGATTATTTCAGAATACGGTGTTATGAAGTCGTTTGAGTACTTCGGGACATTCATTATTATTGTAGCTATGGTTGTCGTAATTTTCGTGCCGTCCATAAGAAATATGCCAATCGGCGGAAATGTTGATACGACCCATTGGTAAACACCTTCAGAGCCTTACGTATTTCTGGTGATGAGCCAGATCAATCAGTATGTTTGTATCCAGCACTCTAGCCAAATCCTACAACTCCTCTATATTTCCTGTCTTAGAACGCTTTCTAGCTTCCAGTATCTCTTTTTTCGTTTTGGTGGTTTCTTCATCAGAAAGGGCAGTTTCATATTTCACAATGTCACCTATTGTGGGTTTTTTACCAGATTCTTTCAGTAGATCTCTTATAACCGTGGAAAAGGACTTATTATCTTTGCGCTTTGACAGTTCCTCATAAACATCATCCCCTATTGAGATAACCTTGACCATACATATATACAGGTATATATTTAATATTTATTAGGTAAATCTAATAGCTCCATAAGTGCCATACAATGTCAATTTTGCTCTTTAGTTATTATAAAAGTTCAATGTATATAGTTTTATCACATCAGAAAAATCATTTTTTTATTAATGATAACCTGTAAAAATAGTAAAACTCAGATAATACAACTATAATAAATGAAAATGCCATGGAAAATGAATATACACTGTATTTATCGAAAAGAAATATAAAACCGGATAAACCTGCTACAATAACAAAAACAAATCCCAGTGCACTGGAAATTATTATTTTAATATCATTTATTTTAATGGCAAGGAGCATAAGAATAAATGACGCAATTAATATAAGAAAGCCCAACATCATATGAACCATAACTATTATATAATCTGCAGGGAAATGTAAATGTAATTGGCTTATGGGGGGAAATGAAACATATAAATTTATGTATATGCCAAGCAGAAACTGTAATGCAAGCAGTACCATCATTACAAAAATTCCCGTATATGCATAACTGTACTTTTGCTCCATAATAATGTTAATTTAAAACGGATATTTAAATAAATACACCAGAAATACAAATATGGATGTGGGATACAATTTTCATTCTATCCTTCGACTTTCTGGATTAGTTCACCCGCCTGGGGCAGAACATTCCAGTACCATTGCCTCACCTGAATGGCCTTTTAGCCTTATCCGACCCAGCAATGCAATATTAATGCAGGCAGCAACATCCATTAAAATTCCCACTTAACTCCCTGTATACAAATTCTGAGAGGCTGTTCCCTGATGTAATATTATTGTCTATGGCTCTGGTTATACATATATCTGTCATTGCAGTAAACTGTTTCTGTAGTTCAGTAATGGTCTGTGATGGTGTATATTTCTGTGTAACAAGTTCCGTAATTGAAAATAAGGATAAAATAATTATGTCCCAAAGCCTACAGATATAAAAATTTATTAAAGTTTGTAACATAAAGCTTTATGAGAGTTATTAATTATAATATAAAAATAGACGTTGATTTTGAAAATAAGAAATACAAGGGTTCTGAACACATAAAAATAGAAGACCCCGAAAAGGAATTAAAATTTGATTTAAATGAGATAGAAATAAAAAAAATAGAGGTAAATAATAAGGAAGTAAAATATAATTTAAATAAGGATTATGTAAGTATAAATAACAGTGAGAAAGATATCGATGTTTATATAGAATTTTCATCGTTTAATGCCAGAGGATTAAAAGGATTTTATGTTGCCGGTAATGATAAGGAATATATACTATCAACACAATTTGAGGAATCAGATGCAAGAAGGGCATTTCCATGTATAGATAACCCGTTGTATAAGGCTACATTTGATATTACACTGGTAGTTAACAGTAATTTAACTGCAATTTCAAACATGCCCATAAAAAATGAAAAACTTGAGAAAAATAGAAAAATAGTTGAGTTTGAACAGACACCTGTAATGTCAACATATCTAGTATATTTGGGCGTTGGCCATTTTGATGAAATGTCTGATTTATATAAAAACAAAAGGGTATATTTAACGGCTATGAAAAACCATTTAACAGAATCAAATTATCCGATAGAAATTGCAGAAAAATCATTGAATTACCTGGAAAATTATACAAATATAGATTACATGCTTCCCAAATTACATTTAATATCGGTTCCAGAGTTTGGTGCGGGTGCAATGGAAAACTGGGGTGCAATAACCTTCAGGGAGATATTATTAACAATAGATAAATCAACAACCAGTAGAAGTTATAAGAGAACTGCAGAGGTAATAACACACGAGCTGGTTCACCAGTGGTTCGGAGATCTTGTAACAATGAAATGGTGGAATGATTTATGGTTAAATGAAAGTTTTGCAACATTTTTTGCATTCAAAACTATAAATGATGTTTACCCTGAGTGGAATTTCTATGGTGACTTTTTACTGGATCAAACAGATGGTGCATATACCATGGACTCATTAATAAACTCACACCCGATAAATGCCGATGTTAGTGATCCCAGGAGCATATCACAGTTATCATATGAAATAAGATATGGCAAGGGTTCAAACGTATTGAGGATGATAGAAGCCTATGTTGGCAATGATGTATTTATGAATTCATTGAGAAATTACCTGAAGAAATTTTCATATAGCAATGCTTCCGGATCGGATCTATGGAATTCCATAGAGGAGGAATCGAAAAAGGGGATATCAAAAATTATGGAACAGTGGATATCGAAGAAGGGTTATCCATATTTAATTGCTGAGAAAACGGAGGATAAATTAAGAATCACACAGAAACAGTTCTATTTCCTGGATGAAAATAGTAATGAAACCTGGAATTTACCATTATTCGTAAAAAGATTTTCAGATGATGATGTAATATTGATGGATAAAAGCAGTATATCACTGGAGGGTGATATATTATCATTAAATAATAATCATTTCGGATTTTACAGGGTTATGTATGATAGTTATTTATTTGAAAATATATCCAGGAATCTGGATAGAATAAGCAACTATGAGAAATGGGGGATTATCAATGACCTTTATGCGTTTTTATTATCAAATAAGATAAAATTAAACGAGTATGTCAAAAGACTGGAAAAATTCTATCATGTAAATGATAATATAATAATCGATGAAATATCCAAGCAACTGTACAGTTTATACAGCATTACAAATAGCAATTATTTCAGGGATATTGCCAATTTCTATATAAAGGATAAAATAGAATACATAAAAAATAACAGAAAAGATGATTTTAACTTTAAAATAAGTTTATCATCATTATATACCCGGCTTGCGTACATAAATGACGATTTTGATAGAGACCTGTTAAAGACATATGATAATTACTATAATATAGACCCGGATTTCAGATTGGCATATTTAATAGCAAACGCAAGGATAAACAATGATTTTAATTATTTATCCGGTATAATCATAAATGCATTCAGTGATGAGGATAAAACAAAGGCAATAACCGCATCGGGGTTACTGAAAAACCATGATAAAATAATGGATTTTATAAATTCCGGCAGTGCAAAAAAACAGGATATTGATTCCTTTTTTGTTTCAATGGCCTCAAATGACGTATCAAGGGAATTTATAGTTGATAATATTGAAGAAATAGTAAATACAATGTTTAAACTTGAATTAAGCCCATTGAGGATAAACAGATCCGTTCAATCAATGATAGCATATGCAGGTGTTAAAAGCCCCGATAAAATGAGAGAAAATGCAGAGAAAATTAAAAGAGATGAAATATTCGGTGGAATCAAGAAGGGTTTGGAGTTCCTGGATACATATGAAAAATTGATAAAAAACGTAAATTAATATTTTTTATATCTCTTAAATTTAACGCTGAAAACGGTATAACTAATAAAAGCAAATGATGTTATGAACTTTCCCGGGATAACAGTATGCTGAACCCACCACTCCAAAAGAGATTAAACATTGCGGAAGCGTCCAGCAGGTCCATCTAAACACGATCTCTGGACATATTATACTTAATGGAAAAATGTTTTTGTAATAAATATTATATATAAAAAAATAAAAATAATATCATGTAATAAGGTATTATTGTGGGCAGGTATTCTATCATATTTAGAAATATAAAAAGTGTATGGCATCTGATAATAGTAGTTATCATAGCATCAATACTTTTTGCGTATTTAAGAATTTTAATTCCATTATATATAGGTGACTCCGTAGAAAGCCTTGTTGGCAAACATTATTCAGTAATTTTAAATTACGCCCTGCTCATATTGCTTGTTACAGCTGGTGCTGCTATATTTAACTTTACAATAGATTATTATTCAAACAAGGCAAGCCAGAAATTTGTTTACAACCTGAGGAAAAACGAATTTAAAAAACTATTATCAAAAAATTATGAATATTTTAATAAAAATTCTACAGGCAATATACTATCAAAATTTACAATGGATATAGAAACTTTGAGAAGACTGGTAAATATGAGTCTATCAAATTTATTCAGCGTTACATTCTTAATAGTAATAGCAGCATTTGAGTTAAGTAAATTATATTATGGTTTTACGATCATATTCTTTGCTGTAATAATACCAGTAATATATTTTACATTAGTAATGCAGAGGTCACAGAGAAAATTCTGGAGGTCATTAAGAGACAAATACGGTAAAATGAATGGCATATTAAACCAGAACATTCTGGGCAACAGGGTGGTAAGAAGTTTTACGGCAGAAGATAAGGAAGTAAATAGATTTAATAATGTTACGGATGATTATTATGATGATTATAAAAGCATAGCAGGCATAAGGTCATTATATAATCCACTGTTATTATTGATGTTAAACCTGGCAGTAGGATTTGTTTTGATTTACGGGGGATATGAAAGCATATTCTCAACTGTTTCAATAGGCAGTGTAATAGCAGCAGTTAATATTTTTACCCTTGTGTTAAGGCCCGTAAGATTCTATGGAAGATATATATCATTTTATGAAAACGGTATGGCAAGTCTTGATAGAATCAATTCAATAAATGATAATGCCTATGAATATAATGGTGAATTAAATCCAGAAATAACGGGTGATATAAGAATAGAAAATTTATCGTACAGGGTAAACGAAAATTATACACTTAAAAATATAAATATGGAGATAAAAAGTGGTGATAAAATAGCCATAGTTGGAGAAACTGGTGCAGGTAAAACAACATTAATAAATATTATTTCAGGTTTATATAAAAATTATGAGGGGCATATATACATTGACAGCAATGAATTAAGGGATGTAAACAATGATATAATAAG
Source organism: Thermoplasmata archaeon (assembly GCA_021797025.1). The sequence continues at coordinate 4,229 of JAKAAK010000002.1, read as the reverse complement.
AGAAAAGATAGGCATAGTTTCACAGGACGTTATTTTATTCTCGGGATCCATAAGCTATAATATAACAATGGGAAGAAGTTATGCTCTGGACAAAATAAAAAATGCGGCACACCTGTCCATGATAGATGATTTTATAGAAAGTTTGCCAGATAAATATAACACAATGGTTGGAGAACGTGGCATAACACTGTCAGGTGGCCAGAAACAGAGACTGGCAATAGCAAGGATTGTAATAAGGAACCCTGAAATAATTATATTTGATGATTCCACATCAAGTCTGGATGCTGATACAGAGGTGGAATTTATAAAAGTAATAAAGGAGTACATAAAAAATAAAACAGTGATAATAGTAAGCCATAAACTATCATCGGTTTTACTCGCGGATTATGCTTATGTTATAAACAATGGTGAAATTGTTGAAAATGGATTAATAAAGGACCTTCTATGCAAAAGTAATTATTTCTCATCAATGTTTTCAAAACAGTTAACAGGTGATATACATGAATAATTATTTTATAAGGTTGATAAAAGAAATATTGTCATATAAAAGGAATTCCTCCATCATTATTTTTTCAATATTATTATCATCGGTAATAGCAATGCTGGGGCCATATCTAATCGGTATTGCGACGGATTCAATAATCTCACTAAAGTTTACACTGTTAATATATCTCGGCAGCTTCTATATATTAATCTATATAATTAATTATTTTTCAGAGAATAGAAGGACATTATACATGATGAACACATCGCAGATGGTAATAAAACAGTTAAGGGACAGGGCATTTGAAAATCTGCAGTATGTGCCATTAAAGTATTACTCTGAAAAAAATTCCGGAAAAATAATAAGCAGGATTACAAACGATGCAGAAACCCTTGGAGATTTTTTAACCTTCCAGATACCGCAGGTTGTTTCAGGTATAGCCGGCATAGTGGCATCATTATTTATAATGGCATATCTTGATTATAGATTAACCATATATGCAGTTTTAATAATACCCATGCTCTTAGCAACAATTTTTTTAATGAATAAAAAAATTAAATTTAATTACATAAGTGTAAGGCAAAGAATAGCAGAATTAACAGGCAATGTAAGTGAATCAATTAACGGTGTAAAGGCAATAAAAAGCTCAGGAACAGAGGATGTTTTCAATGAAAGCTTTGAAACTGTTAATAATAATAATTATAATGCAAACGTAAGGGCAGTAAGATTAACATCATTATTTTCAAGTATAGTTCAGATAATAGAAGGTTTCGGAATAATGATAGTTCTATATGAAGGTGGTACCCAGGTATTCTCAGGAATTTTAAGCATAGGCATATTAGTATCCTTTATTGTTTATGTTCAGGGATTCTTTAATCCCATAGTTCAGTTATCGCAATTTTATAATTCCTACCAGTCGTCATCAATTGCGGTTGAAAGGATATATAAGATAATAGATGAAGAAAAGGATAAAAATAACTATAAATATAATGATATAAAATTCAATGACAGTTTATCGTTTAATCATGTAAAATTTTCATACGGAAAAACAGATACAATAAAGGATATATCATTTACAGTAAAAAAAGGCCAGAAAGTAGCGTTTATAGGCAAAACTGGTGCAGGTAAAACCACAGTAACAAATCTAATGTTGAAATTTTATACTCCCAACTCCGGAAATATAACAATGGATAATATAAACGTAAATGAAATAAACACCGGAAATTACAGGAAATTATTTGGTGTTATACTGCAGGATCCATTTCTATTTGAGGGCACAATACTGGATAATATAAAATTTACAAATGAAAATATAACAGATGATTATATAAATGAAAAAATAATGAATACCGGCCTTGATAAAATACTGAGCAGATTATCACTGTATTCAGAGGTGGGAGAAAGGGGTTCAAATCTATCCGAAGGTCAGAGGCAGGCTATTTCAATTCTAAGGGCTGTTATTAATGAGCCAGAAATAATTATAATGGATGAAGCAACGTCCCAGCTGGATTCTGTAAATGAGATAAATATACAGAATGCTATTTATAAAATTATGGAAAATAAAACGGTAATTATAATTGCACACCATTTAAACACAATAATGAATTCCGATTATTTATTTTATGTCAGAAATGGTGAAATAATAGAGGAAGGCAAACCATCAGAATTAATAAAAAGCCAGAGCTATTTCTACGAGCTATACAATCAAAATAAATTAGTGCTATAGTTAATCTTTTTCATGGTCAGGTGATGGTATCTTTTTTAATTTTCCCCTTACTGTATTCACATCATATCTTTTATCAAGTTCAGACATTTTATGTATATATGCCTCTGAAATATCAAAATTTAAATGATCTGCTATTGCCAGGCATGAAAACAATATATCTGAAACCTCATTTTTTATTTTTCTTAAATTTTTCTCATCGTTGTGTGAAATAAGGTCATTCTCAAAATTTTCATCATGCCATAAAAATATTTCCATTAACTCATTTGATTCTATTGATGAATTCATAGCCAGGTCTTTTAGGGTATGGAATTTTCTCCAGTCCCTTTTATCTATAAATTCCCTTGCAATTGATTGCAACTCTTTAATATCTGTCATTATTAGCTTATGAAATTATCAGATAAATATTTTTACGGTCATAAATTAGTCATCATAAATATTTATATAGAAATAACAGTTAATCAATTAAAATTTAATGGTGAAAATTATGGATCCTGAAAAAAAGAAAGAAAGAGAAGAACTTAGACAGCAGAAAAAATACCTAAAGGAACGGAAGGAAATAATAGAGTCCCAGGAAAGGGACGATCCAGCAGTTGATGCTGGAGAGGCTGAAGAAATTTCAGGTACGGAGGGAGGATTTGAGCACAGTGAATAATTTTTATGGTACATTAATAACTCCTGCAAAAATTTAGCACCAGGGATCAGGGTATATCACCTGCAATTAAATTAAAGCAGGAGTGAAATATTATATGCTTATAGGATTAGCAGGGGGTATCATAGATATTATTTGAATTCGCTCTGGTGGGGACAGGCACCATATAATCTGTATTCCATACATGGTTCACTGGAAAATTCAATTACCATAAATTTTCTAAAGCAATTTATTATAAATGTAAACATAATAAATAAAAATCAACAGCATATATAAATTAATAAAATAAAAAAATTAAAATTTCACATATTTTCATTCTCTGGTTTTTTTGTGCTTTCCTTTGGTAGTGGGGCCTCTATAAGTCCTATATCATCGATTTTTGTACTATTTTTTATCGAAAAATAGGTAACAAACAAACCTATCAGCACAAGAAGAACTAACGTAGTTATGGAAGCCTGGAAATATGGAAAACTCGGTGGATAAACACTATAGTAAACACCAAATGCCAGTACAACAAGTGAAATTATTGGCAGAACCAGATGAAAACTCATCTTTAATTCACCTAACTTCTTGAACAGGAACGGTAATGCAAAGTCGCTCATGATATGACCGGCAAACAGGGCTATACTGGCTATTGTTATAAGAAACAGGAAACCATAATATGGTCCCAGTATGAGGCCCGCTGCTACACTGGCTATTATACTTGTAATGCCCATAAACGCTATTGCATTTGACGGAGTTCTGTATTTTGGATGTATTTTTACAAACCACGGTGGCATTACGCCATCCCTTGAAAATGAATAGGACATTCTTCCAAGAACGTTAAGTGGAGATACCATAGATACAAAGACACTATTGAAAAGTAAAACTATAACCGTTATAAGAAATGGCAATCCAAGGAATTTATTTGATAATATCAATCCCGGCACAAGGTTTGAGGCAAAGCTCCCCATTTTGGTTGGGCCCCAGCCAATTGTTAACGCATATGCAGTAAGTAAAAATATCCCCCCTGTAATAACAAAACTGACAGCCATTGCCTTTTTAATATTTTTTCTCGGGACTTTAGCCTCCTCACCTATATATACTGCTCCCGAGGCACCGGTCATAAGAAATGTCCCAAGCACTACCCCCTCAAAAAGGGGAGTAATACCACCAGACAGTGCAGGTAGGAAAACTGCACCGGTATTTTTTGGACCGGAAATAACTATTATAGCCACACTTAAAATACTAAGTATAGCTATTTCAAGCAATGCACCAACCAGGGCATATTTTACTGATGGTTTTATTCCAATATATGGCAAAATAGTAAAAATTAGCACAAATATTATTAAAATTGGTATCCAGAGATATTTAGAAACTGTTATCCCTCA
>JAKAAK010000103.1 GCA_021797025.1 Thermoplasmata archaeon | reverse complement strand
GGGAGAAATCTCGAATTGTTCATTTTTTGTAATTCTTAATCCTGCCTTAATATATATTACTTTGATCTGGATGCAATGGGACATAATTCCGGTATTCTTTTCCACTTTGACTTTATTTTTACTAGAACATGATTCCAGAGGGAGAACAATAGGTAGGACAATGGTTTACATTATTCCCCTGTTTATTGCAATTCTAACTACATATGATGCAATACTTTTTATACCAACTCTAATCATTTTCGCTAAATCGCGCAAGAACAAAATAGATTTATTTTTGAGTTCTATAATTATTGGTTTTATTTTTATAGTTCTAGATATAGTGTTATTTAGAGGGACTAACATTTCGTATATTAGTAATTTAAATGGAAATGGTCTATCATCAAGCTTTTTAGATGGCTTTCAGTTTTTTTATTCAATCCCTTTCAATTATTACATACTATATCTCGCTTGTCTGGCTATTTTCTTACCAATTATACTCTATAAATTCAAATTTGGAATCTATACATCATTATATATTTTGTTGTTAATATTCCTATATACGTCCGCAAGTGCTGGGTTTGACCCATATCTTTGGCTGTTGCCATTAACAGTTTTAGCAATAATGGAAATGGGCAATTCTCACCATTTATTTTCAAAAATACTCATTCTGAATATACCTATTTTCATAGAAGCTTTATTTTCTAATTTTATCATGGGCACCGGCTATCAGCAGGGAATTTTCTATTTTGGATATTACGTATTTCACTTTAACTATCTCTTTATAAAAACTGCACCACAATTAGAATATTTCATAACTATTTTAAATTCTTTGATAATGACTAGCGTAGTAGGTGTTATTATATTTTTAATTTCAATAAATAAAGATAATAAATCAAATGATTTAAAAAACCACATTAATAAAAAGGAGAGCACGAAAATTAATTCTTTACCCACTATCAAACTCCCTCGCTCATTTACAAATAAAATGATTGTGATTCTTATAGCTATTATATTGATATCCACGCCACTCGTCATTATTTTTAATCAGGAATATTCTAATGTCTCAAATTCAAAGTTATCAAATGTACCTTTAGGAACATTTTTCCCTTCATCTGACAAATCAGGCGGTGATTTTGTAATGTCCGTTAATAACGTTACTTACACTGTTTCTAAAAACAATGTTACAATTTTTCCTAATTCGCGCAGTTTCGGTTTTTATAGAACGTTGAATAATGGTTATATAAATCTTAATCTTTCCATTTTACCTAGAGATGTAACTCAATCAGGATATTATCAAATTTTAGATTCTTCGTTGTTTAATCTTTCTCTTGAATATTCAAATTTTCCAGTTGTTAATAATTACACTCGTATATTACCACTAAATTCAAATACATCTCAGTATAGCAATATTTCAATACCCAGCATTAACGGATCTTTTACACAGACATATTTAAACGGAAACGAGCACATGTGTTATAATCTTAATAACTCATTTTCAAATCAATATCATTTAATTCTATTTAAAAAGATAAAAAACGCAAATATTCAGAACATTTTGTGGTATTCATCAAACTCTCAAAATACAAAGGCTGCCGATATTATTCTGGTCGGAAGTAACATAGCCTATTTTGTGTATGGTAGCAATTCAATAAAAATTCCCTACAAAAATGCCGGTATCGATGGATGGGACTATGTTGGCTTTAAAACAAATGCAACTGGAATTAGTCTAGATTTTAATGGGTATAAAGTTATAGTGACTTCTAATTTTTTTATAGATAATAATATATTCAACAATGGTTCTAAATTTAGAATAGGATACCCAAATAACGGAGATCAGGATAATTATACATTTATAGGGAATATCACGCCATTATTAGAGAGTTCATCACCGAATATTTTATCGAGTGAAAGATATGTAATGACGACTAATAGCAACAAATCAATTAATGATTTATATGACTCAAAAAACGGAATTCTTCATTTAGCGATTTCTGATACATCTGAAAATACTACTATTAAATTAAACAATTTTGAGCATACATATATTAATTCTATTCACAATTTGAGTATAGGGAAATTAAGTCCGGGTCATTGGGGCCTTAATATTCAATTTAATAGTTTATCCCTAAAATCTAAGTCGAGTAATGGTATATATCTTATAGCTCTATACTTTTTTAGCACGATGCCTTATGTGGTAGTTCCATTTTCAATCATTTTATATTTAAAAACTAAAAATGTTGCTAAAGATAGAGAGGAATAATAGCTACTATGTGACTTTACATTTGTGTAATTTCCGTACATGATGGACTACTATTTTTCAATTATTTTATGCAACGCCCACGTATGTAAACTAATACAATACCATATTTTCCAGTATATTATATTTTCTATGATAAGTATCTCATATTTTAGCAAATGACGATTTTTATTATATTCCTTGGGTTTTCCCTCAGTTCTCTGTGTACCAGATATTCTCACACTTTATTATCTCTTCAAATATGTTGGAAGTACGCATTTTTTCCCATCTTAATGATTACATTGAAGCGTAATCCTTCGTCAGATCAATACTAATCTTCCTGTTGCCCGGTAACCTATCACTTACTATTTAACTCCTTTTATTTGTGCCAATTATAGGAAGTGCATATGTATTCTCAACCACATAATCATAGATATCTGCTGCATCGTAAGCTGAATCTGCAAGAATATATGAGAAGTCCTTTATAGAATCCATCATGTCACTTGATACTCCCGAATCATGTAGGTTTTCCTTTGTGGTCTTCGACCATCCTGATAGAGGGTCTTTATAGTTATCCCATGCCTTTCTCCTCATTGCAATAGAATACTTACATATAAGGATATTAAAGGAATCAATTGCAGCAATGGATTCAATAGAATAGAGAGGTTAACGTATAAAAAGGTCAGAATTGCCTGATAATAAAATATTGTAATTGTCAGTATAATAAATAAGGTTATGCAAATGCTGCCTGACAGATATATAGTTGTTAGTATTGGTATATCAATAAGAAATTGTATAACCTTTCAGAATATTTCAAATAAAAAGATAAAAATGATACACAATATCTATAATATTTTATTAATACCTAACACTGAAGAGGGATTAGGGCTTTCTGTTGTAGGTGGATTTCCAACCGGCATATCGAGGGTGGCTTCCAATATAAAATTTTCTATGCGGTGGGGAAAGATGTTATGGAATATATAGATCCTACGGATGCATGCTCTCTCATAGATGAGATTATGGCAGCCCTGAACAATATGGATGAACCTGCCTGTAAAGGTGAAAAAATTGCCTTCAAATTCTCCTTCAAGGGTTTTACAGAGGAAATACTAGGTTACTATGGACGATCGATCATATATGGAATATGGAAATATCAACTCAATAATCATATAGAGTTTCACCCTATTTCTATATTTGACCTATAAATGGTTAATTTCATTAAATATTTTGATTATTTTATTTCTTGATCACCTCCTCATTTTCAGGGATTTTGAAGTATTTATCCACGTTAAAAATTGATAAATAATCTATAAACTCTTCATAATCTTCTCTATTTCCATTGAACTCTTCCACAATTCCACCGGCATTTAAAGTTAATTTTATATCGCCGTTAAACAGAGTCTTACGCGGAATATCTATCATTTTTTTAATTTCATTAAAATCCTTTCTAGTCTTATACTTAGAAGATACATCATTCTGCATGCCATATGATTCACATAACACTATCTCAGATTTTAACTTCTCAGGTGCAACATTTTCATTTACTACTATATTTTTTATAAAATCAAATAAATTCACCAGGCTTGTGTTTATATATTTATCATATGTTTTTCTTTTTATGAGATCTTCAGGCGCATATATAAATAGAGGTATCCTAGATATTTCCTCATAATTATATATTCCATGTCCTACATATCCTTTTTCGTTAAATCCCTGCCCATGATCCGAGGTTATTATGACAATTGAATTATCCAGTTGTTTTTCATATATTAATTTTGAAATTATTGCATCAAATATAGATGTTATTTTACCTGTCTGGGCAAAATATATCTCTTTCATTTTCTTCAATTGCTTATTGTTTAATTTTTTATAGCCAAATATATGTTCTATTTGAGCATCTGCATCCTTGATACCCTTAATATAGGGTTCATGCATTTCCATAAAGTTAAAGAAAACAAATTGGGGATGGGTAAGATTTACCGAGTCTTTAAAACTATCTAGGATCTCTTCATAATTTTTATATGTTGGGTCCTTGTGCTTGAGCAATACCTCAGAAATGTATACGGTCGATTTTAAAGGGTGTTTTTTGATGAGAAATTCTGCTTCCTTTACTTTTGATTTAATCTGTAAATATTTATCCAGGTCCTCTTTGGATAGCAATGCGTCAGGCCTGAACTTCCCTACCGGTTCTAAGGGTTTAGATTTAACGTGGACAAACTTGTTAAAATGATGACGAATACCTGAATCTGAAAAGACAGGATTTGATGAAAATCCAGATGTATAATATCCTTCTTCTTTGGCCAAATCTATCAAAAACTTCCCATTATATTCTCCAGACATCCTTATAACATCCAGTAATCTGTATTTATCATATAATTCATGTATTCTATGTTCTGATGGGTACAATCCTGTAAATAAGGACATATGTGAAGGCAAAGTCCATGAGGATGGAGCCCTCGCATTTTCAAATATAAATGAATTTTCCACTATTGTTTTGTATTTGCCATTGTATTCCTTTAGCCATTTATCAAAGGCATCTTTCCTTAAAGTATCCATTAAAATTATTATTATGTGCGGTTTCATCACATATACCCGAATTTTCTAAGTTCGTCCATCATATTTTCTTTGTCCTGTGCCCTTCCAGCCCTTTCAGCTGTATTTTCCAGATCCTGCTCCCATGCAGGCTTATCACTGGTTTTAGTGGAATCGAATTTTCCATCTATTGACCTATAGCCCTTATAGTATAATGGATGTATTGGCAACTTATTATCAAACATATATTTCCATATATCTTTTTCCTTGAAAGTTATGATAGGCTGCACTCTAACGTGGTCGGGGTCTATTCTCTCAGAAATAAAAACTTCATTTGAACGTGCTTCATTTTCATCCCACCTTACCCCTGTATAAAGGCTATCAAATCTGTACTTCCTTATAACACTGTTAAATGGGGCTGTTTTGAGGAGATGGTTCCCCTCCAGTGTTTCTAAACTATAATCAATATATTTTTTGTCAAAATCGAAATTAATTTTCCTTAACTCTCCCTGGTTATCATCATTTAAGTCATCAACATGTACCTTGTTGTCATTAATCTTTGAGAGAAAATCCTCATTTCTGGCATAAATAACCTTAAATCCCCATTCTTTTGATATGCCCTCAATCATTTTGTAAGTTTCATCGTAATGCTGGCCGTGGTCTATGAGTATTGCTGGCGGCATAGATATTCTTTCTTCTCTGGTTACTTTTCTTACATGATCCAGCACGACCGTAGAATCTTTTCCAGCAGACCATACCACTGCAGGGCGGGTAAAGTTATCCAAAGCATCTTTAATAATAACCTTTGATATTTTTATTTTGGCATCCAAAGTTAGGTATTTTTCCTCTCTTTTTTTGTATTCATAATCCATTATAATAGTTATTATTTAAGCCTTAATAAATTTTTCTGAATAATCAAACTCTCCCAATGTCTCTTATAGTGATCCAGAATATATACCCATGATGTTTTATGGACTCCGCAACTTATTAGTTTTTCAGCATTCTCGATAGATTAAAAACATAATGTCCATAGCTAAAGTCAATACTGCTCAATACATATGAATAAATGCTAACGGATTCTCTTTATTATTTGAACAACTGAAAAGTGAGATATATGAAAGTAATATAATGCAGAAATGTACATCAGTGGAAAAAATTAGACATACTGATCCAATTTTACATCGTCTATTGGTGATTCATTTTATTCACTTATAAATAAATTGATGGATAGGATATTAAATATATATTCTCGAGTTCTCTCCCAGCAACAGCCTTTTTCCTGGCGGTTTTAGGGAATTTGCATCCATTATAGTTGAATTATTTCCTATTATAGAATCCACTATTGTATTTTCTGTATTTATTATAGAATTCCTCATTATTATAGAATTCTCTATTGAAGCTTTCATAATTTTGCCGTTATTTCCAATACTTGTGTATGGCCCAATAAAGGCCTTATCTTGTATTATGGTATTATCACCTATAATACAGGGACCTCGTACTACAGAATCAGCCGATATAACAACGTTTTTCCCTATTACAACCTTCCCCTTTACGTTTATAATTTCTTCATTATTTTTCTGTTTGTCCAGGATAAGCATATTTGCTGCAAGTATATCATCTACTGTTCCGGTATCTTTCCACCACCCCTCTATTATATTATACCCTATATTTTTTTTATCCTTTAATAAAAGTTGTATTGCCTCGGTAATTTCATATTCGTTTCTCCAGGATGGCTTTAATTTTTTTATATAGTTAAATATGAACGGGGTGAAAAAGTATATTCCTGTCAACACATAATTAGACAGTGGATTTTCCGGTTTTTCTATAAGGTTTAGAAGTTTTCCATCCTTTAATTCCGCCACACCAAAATCTTTGGGATGCATTGATTTTGTCAGAAGAACATAGGCATCGTAATTAGATTTTTCAAATTCATGAACGAATCTGGTTATACTGCCTTCTAATAAATTATCGCCTAATAAAACCACGAATTTGTCGTTGCCGACGAATTCTTCAGTTAAACCTATTGCATTGGCTATACCTAAGGGTTTACCCTGATCTATATATTTAATGTTGCATTTAAATTTGGAGCCAGAACCATAATAATCTTTTACCTTCTCAGGAGATATATCTCCCAGTATGATGGAAATATCTTTAATTCCTGCATTGGTTAAATATTCCAGAACATACTGTGACATAGGCTTATTAGCAATGGGAATCAATTGTTTCGGTCCTGTATGAGTCAAGGGACGTAATCTTGTTCCTGCACCACCATGTAATATAACACCTTTCATGACACAGCAATTTATTCAGGATATATAATAATTTGTTAATATTAGTAAATTTTGAATTCAAGAAATGTAAGATATAAATTAAATAAAATGTGTATATATGGATAATATATGAAAATATTAATTACAGGTGCCGGCGGGCAGCTTGGAAAAGAGTTGTCCAGTATATTGGAAAACAGTATTGCATTATCTCACAATTCCCTTGACCTTAAAAACATTGACAATATAAAAAATATTCTTGATAAGTATAGTTTTGATACAATAATTAACTGCGCTGCGATGACAAATGTAGATAAATGCGAGAGTGATATGGACAGTGCATATTACATAAACGGTTTATCCATGAAATATATTGCAGATTATTGCAGGGAGAATAATAAATACTTAATTCATGTTTCAACAGACTATATTTTTAATGGCAATAAGGGAAATTACACTGAAGATGATATACCGTATCCAATTAATTATTATGGATTGTCAAAACTGATAGGGGATAATTATGTTAATTCATATGAAAATTCTCTGATAATTAGAACTTCAGGTGTATATGGATTCAAAAATAATTTTCCATTGTATGTTATAAACAGTTTAAGAAAACATCAGAAAGTAAATGCATTCGACAATTACTATTCCCCTATTAACGCAAAAGTCCTTGCTCGTTCTATACTTGAATTGCTGAATAATAAGCCTACTGGAATTATGAATATATCGGGAATCCGATTGTCTAGATATGAATTTGCATTGAAATTAGCCGAAAAATTTAATTTGGACAAACAACTAATAATTAAAACATATTATAAATCCATAAAATTCAATGCAGTAAGGCCATACGATTCCTCATTAAATAATGAAAAAGCTAAAAATATATTAAAACTTAATTTTGAGGATTTAGATTATAATTTCGATGAATTTAAAAATGGCATAGATAATTTAATCTAAAACTTATTAATTACGATTTATGAAGAAGTTTATAGTAACAGGCGGTGCAGGTTTTATAGGTTCTAATTTTATTAATTATTTACATAATGATGAAGAAAATTATATAACCAATATTGACAAGCTATCCTATGGTTCAAATTTAAATAATATAGAAATAAGTTCAGATAGATATAAATTCATAAAAAAATCAATTGGAGATGATTTAATAGATATAATAGATGATGTGGATTATATAATAAATTTTGCAGCAGAATCACATGTTGATAGAAGTATAGCCAATCCTGAAAGTTTTGTTAAGGAAAATATTAACGGAGTTCTAAACTTACTGGAAAACATACGCAAATCAAAAAATAATCCAGTTTTGATTAATATTGGAACTGATGAGGAATACGGCGATCTAATAAATGGTTCATTCTCTGAGGACGATATATTAAAGCCATCTTCTCCATATTCGGCTTCAAAAGCATCATCATCATTGCTTGCATTATCATATTTCAGGACATACGGAATAAAAACAATTGTAACTAGAACATCAAATAATTTTGGAAAATACCAGTTCCCAGAAAAATTAATTCCAAAAACAATTATTAGAAATTTATTACATCTGGATATAGAATTATACGGTGATGGAGAGAACACGAGAGATTGGATTTATGTAATTGACAATGTTAAGGCCATATTAACTATATTAAATAAAGGAAAATACGGTGAAATATATAATATATCTTCCAACAATGAATTGAAAAATGTAGATATAGTAAATAGAATATTTGATATAATGCATATGAAAGGAAAGATAGACTATGTTTCCGACCGGCCCGGGCATGATGTAAGATATTCAATAAATTCAAAAAAAGTTAAAAATCTTGGCTGGAAACCAGAATATAATTTTAATGAGGCACTTAAATTAACAGTAGAATGGTATATTAATAATAAAAAATGGTGGAAACCGCTGGTTAATGACAATGTGCTTTCAGGGCAGCCATGGAAATTAAAATGGGACTAAAAGTCTAGACTCAATTCCTTTAAATATTTCAATTCTTTATCTTTTTCCGATATTATTATATTATCCGGCAGCTTTATATTTAAATCATTATCGTCATATCTGATTCCGGAATCAAGTTTTGGATTAAACTCATTTGTTGTTAAATATAAAACATATGAATCCTCAAGCGCAAGAAATCCGTGTGCAAATCCTTCAGGAATGTAGATCATTTTCCCGTTAACAATTTCATATTCTACGTGGTCTTTAAATGATTTTGAATTTTTCCTTAAATCTACTCCATAATCAATTATCTTTCCACTTATTACAGTCACAAGTTTACCTTGTGGTTTAGGGTTTAACTGGAAATGGAAACCACGGAATACGTTCTTTTTCGAAAATGATAGGTTTATCTGTGGAAATTTATGTTTTATATTTAATTCATTAAAGATTTTGATCTGCTCCATCTAATTTCGGACAGTTTTTCAGTGTAATATTGAGACACTTTCATTCCTCCTGCTTATATTAATTTTCCTGCTTTTCAATCTTCTTTCCTCCTTTTTCCTTTTCTCTTCCAGAAATTTATTCCTGAATTCTTCACTGCTGTTCCATTGTTTTTCAAATTCTACAGGTGTTAAATAACCTATAGAAGAATGTGGCCTGTAATTATTGTAATCATTGAATGCGTATTCCATTAATTCTTTAGCATCTTCATAGCTTTCAAGGTCATTCTGCCATATATAATCGGTTTTCAATGAATTGTGGAATGATTCTATATCTCCATTGTCCTCAGGTGTCTGCTTCTCTATGTACTCGTGCGGTATATTCAATAGCCTTACAGTATCTTTGAAGCTTTTAGCTATATACTGTGGACCATTGTCTGTCCTAAGTACCAGATTGCTAAGATTAGAATTACTGTACCTTATGGCATATGCCTCTTCTATAGGTTTTACACAGTCTTTAGCTGTGCATGTCCTTGAGAAATTGTATGAGAGCCACCTCTTGGAAAAGCAATCCTTTACAGCCATTAAATAGTTCATGCCATTATGTGTTCTGACATAATGGATATCAGTTTCCCATAGCTGGTTTAGAGCTGAGGGCTTTGTTAAATTCCTCCTATTTGTCCTGTTCTTATGCTTTGCATACGGAAGCTGTAAATTCCTTGATTTTATTACTTTTCTTACTGTTTTCATGTTTAGTTTAGTTCCTTCATTCCTGGCCACTGCCCATACCCTTCTATAGCCATATGTTACCCTTTCCCTTGATATCTCCAGGAGCCTGTTAATAGTATTATCAGATAT
>JAKAAK010000102.1 GCA_021797025.1 Thermoplasmata archaeon | reverse complement strand
CGGCTGGAATGATCTGACCGAAACCACACAAACATTTACACTTTATAAATGCAATACGTGCGGGAAAGTCGAATTTTATGAACCACAACCTGCTCAGGGTGATACAGGAGAGAAAAAGCACCATTTCCTTTAAAAATTTAAAATAAATTTCAAAATAATATCTTAGCGTTTAAAGTAGTTTTTCTGTTCAGCACTTTCCTTTTTTTCTTTAATGGTTTTGGATGGTCTTTTAATTCCAAAAGGGTCAATACTGGTTTTTGTTTCGGATATTGAAGTCTCTGGTATGCCGGTTATTTTCTGCTTACCTATTTCTATTCCATTGTTTTTTACATTCTTCAATTTAACGTTGCTTCTTACAGGTTTAATCGAATTCCTGTTTCCATTATTATCTTCACTCATATTTATCACTCTTTATTTTATGGAGTAACTATCGAAATAATTGTACTCAAAATCAATATGCATTTCTGGTATAAAACCCGCAGTTGTAAAGATCTTATTCAGTTCTTCATGGTTTATCCGTATATTCATGGGAGGTCCCATTTCTCCCTTCATATTGAACTCTATCAGATACACATATACGGGTTTCTTTGAGTTTTCCTTTATGAATTTTAAAATATCCTCTCTGCAATCTATATCATGGAAAACTGTTGAGAAAAATATCTTGTTGAATCCCGTCACATAAAGGTTACACATGTCCTCATTGATAATTTTATAGTTTTTTCTTCCCTCCATATTTTTTTCTATGTATCTTATAACATCGGAGTTCTGTTCAACTACATACACCATCCCACTACTGACCTTATCAGCAAATATTTTGCTGTAAAATCCATCTCCTGCACCCATGTCTATAATAATATCATCAGGAGCAAGTTGCATTTTTTCGATAATCGTTTTATAGGGAATATGTTTTTCCCTGAATTCATGTATCCTTTCGTATCTCATATATTAACCAATAATCATTCCATATTTTAATATTTCCTGTTTCCGGAGAACATATATTATTGGACTTAATATTCATCTGTCAATCATTTTTGCAGAAATGATTTTAAATGCGTCTGTAAGGTCCTTTTCATCCAGTACTATTATAGTATCACGGTAAAAGGAAATTATATGCATGATATTGATTCCTGCCCTGTATAAGAGAGAGGTTATAAAATTAACATATCCCTTTGTAATTTCTATTTCATCAGGGCTAATTATGGTCAGCTGTCCAAGGTCCTTTCTGTATTCTATGATCTGTTCATTAGAAAAAAAATTGGAGAAACCGGACACCGTCTGGTTATCGCCCAGAATGGAAAAGCAGTTTATGGTTTCTACAAGATTTACTGAATTCAATTTTTTCAGGTTACCTATAATTCCGGTAATTATTTTCAGTGTATCATAGTTCTTTTTTATGACAATAATGGCAATATTTGAGGACATTTCCAGATTAGACCTATCAAGAATTTCAGTTGTATATGAAGGCAAATCGTTATTTTTATATCTCTTTAAGGCAGCCACTGCAGCATCAAAATCGTCTACAGACGTTTTATTCACAATTTCCCTTGCAAGTGCTGAAATATTAATCAATCCACGGGCCATATAATCTTTTATTTCTGGATGTTCATTAATGTAAGTTCTGACAATCTCGGCAGTATTAACCATTTTATGGTATATCAACATATTGTTAAAATAATTTATTAATTCATACAATGAAAAGGATATTAACCACTTTGAAATGGGGTTATATGTTTGATTATATACCCACAGTGCTGAGATCACAGGAAATTATAGACAAATCATTTCATAAGGCGTCAAACATTGTGGAGCCATACTACCCTAAAAAGGAAACAAAAATTCGGAAGGAAATTACAGATAGAATATCAACCATAGAAAGCATTTCAACAGGGCATCTTGATAAGATAATTAGAAAATTCCCCACAATAGAAACATTACATCCTTTTTACTTTGATTTAATAGACCTGATGTTCGATGTGGATAAGTATAAGCTGAGCCTGGGTAATGTACAGTGGACAACGGATAAGATAAAAGATTTCAGTACAATTTATATTAAAAAATTGAAGGGTGCTAAAACCATCAATGATATGAATAGCATCATGAAAGCATACTACGGGAGATTTTCCTCCCTGATAAAGAATATTAATCCCGACCTATTATACCTTGGAGAATGCAGGAATTACCTCAGAAGGCTGCCCGGAATCATAACAGATATTCCCACATTCATAATTGCAGGAATTCCAAACTCTGGAAAGAGTTCGCTGATACAGAAACTCACCGGGACTTCTCCCGAAATTGCCAGTTATCCATTTACTACAAAGGAGATCCTACTGGGTTATAAAAATATTGAAAACTGGCGTGTCCAGTTTATAGATACCCCAGGAATTCTGGACAGGCCCATGGATAAAAGAAACGATATAGAGAAAAAGGCTATAATTGCCCTTTCCAAAATAGAAGGAACTATACTATTTCTGTTTGATTACTCCAGCACTTCAAAATATACAGAAGAAGAGCAGAACAATCTTTACAGGGAAATATCTGAAACATTCCCAAACAGGATTATCAGGATACAGACTAAGATAGATATCAGTGAAAGACGTGAGGATATCTGTATATCATCTGTGGCAGCACCGGGATTGAAGGAACTTGATAGTGTAGTTATTTCAGAGGTGGAAAATTTTTATGCAACAAGAAATAAGGAAGCAGGTTATTAAAAACGCATATTTACACGATGGAAAGGCAGATGCATCATCTGTAGTTGGAAAACTAATTTCCATAAATCCTGAAATAAGGAAGGATAT
Source organism: Thermoplasmata archaeon (assembly GCA_021797025.1). The sequence goes on along the minus strand of JAKAAK010000102.1, from coordinate 7,536 downwards.
GAAAAATGTAATGAAATCAATTCAGGAATACGTAAATGAAGTAAATTCAATGACACATGATCAGATTGAAGAGATTGTCAATACTGAATATCCGGACATAATGATAAAGGAAAAGAAAGAAGAAAAACACAGGCTTCCGGACCTGCCCAATGTAAAGGGTGGTGTAATCATGAGAATGGCCCCTTCACCATCAGGCCCACTGCACATAGGCCATTCCAGAATGGCAATTCTTAATGATGAGTATGTAAAACGCTATGGTGGAAAGCTTATACTCAGAATTGAGGATACAAATCCTGCAAATATAGATTCCGATGCATATCAGCTTATACCAGAAGATCTGAAATGGCTTGGTGTAAATGTAGGAGAGACAGTTATACAGTCCTCCAGAATGGAATTTTATTATTCTGAAGCAAAAAGAATGATTTCAGAAGGTTATATGTATGCAATCGAGGAGAACCAGCAGGAATTCCATGATCTCAAATTGAACAAAGTTCCGGTCAAGGAAAGGGACGCAGATCCGTCATATAGTCTAGAGAAGTTTGACAGGATGATTTCCGGTTATTATTCAGATGGCCAGGCAGCACTGGTAATGAAAACAGAAATAGATCATCCTAATCCATCTATCAGGGACTGGATAGCCTTCAGAATAAACACTCATGAACATCCCCGTACAGGTACCAGATACGTTGCATATCCGACCATGAACTTCTCGGTCTCAATTGATGATCATTATCTGGGGCTCACGCATGTTATAAGGGGCATAGACCATCTTGTAAACACTGAAAAGCAGAAATATGTATTCAAATACAATAAATGGAATATACCTGAATACTTCCATTACGGGTTTATAACAATTCCATATACGATTCTGAAAACCACAATTATAAAGGAGGGAATAAGGTCAGGGAAATATTCCGGATGGGATGATATACGCCTGGGTACCCTAATGGCACTGAAAAAGAGGGGTTACAATCCAGAAACATTCAGAAATTACTGGATAAGTTCCGGAATGAATAAAAACAACGCCACATTTTCATGGGAGATTTTCAACTCCATGGATCGAGAAATAATAGATAACGATACAGAAAGATATTCCTTTGTACCGGAACCGGTAGTGCAGCATATAAGAAATCCTTTGGAATTAAAAAGCCATGCTATGCTGCATCCACAGAATCCGGAAAGAGGATTCAGGGAATATACATTAGAACCTGATGCAAGCATATATTTTCCCGCAAAGGATATGCTGGAAATAGCAGAGGGGGAAACCATAAGATTGAAAGATCTCTGTGTTGCCCAGAAGGTGAATGATAGAATAGTTTATTCTGATTATGAACCAAAGGAGAGAGTTAAAATTATTCAATGGGCCCCTGAAAATTCTATAGAAATATCTATTTACCATCCTGATGGCACCGCCGATAAAGGCATGCTCGAGCCACTTGCCACAGGGAAAAATAAGGTAGTCCAGCTGGAGCGATATGGTTACGTTAATTTACTGGGAGATAAAGGATATTTTCTCCATAAATAAATTTTAAGTCTCCACATCAGATTACCGGTATATAAAAATCTAGATGAATATTAAGATAGAATGTATAAGAAAGAAAATTGATAATTTATCATGTTTATTTTTCTGTCTTATTTATCATTCTTTCTACAAGACTGCTTCCTAGGCTATTTGTATAACCTTTGTATATAACATATCCTGCAGAAAACACAGCTATTATGATAGCAATGGGAGCGAATATACAGTGGATTAAAACACTAAATTAATAAAATATATCTTATATTTATAAAAAACAATTTTATATTCCAATATAATGCTGCACCACGAAAGAAAATGGTACAGGAATAATACTGTTTCCTGTGGTTTAGCTCTAAAAATAATGTAGATATACATTAGAACCCATTAATTCATTCAAATTTATCCTTAGGTGATACCATATTAAATAATAGAATGAATATAAGTCTATAGATTATAAAACAAAAAATCATAAATCCTAAATTGCAATACAAAACCTATGAAAACCGACGATCAGAGAAATGTAATATGCGGTGGCGACCCGGAAAACTATCTGAAAGCCTACTTAAAAGGTCTTTACTTTGATCTTGATGATGGAGATGAAATTAAAGTAATATTTCGGGCTGAAAAATTTCCATTTGATAATAAAAAGTTTGATCAAATGGTAAGAGCGGCTAAGTTAAAACTTTCTGATTATAAAGATACAGGAAGCGAAAAGGAATTGGTTATCAATAAATAATCTAGACTTTTCCCGTATTAGTTCCAAGTAAGATGGCAATTTTATAAAGAAATAAATGGTCATCGCTTCCCTGAATAATGCCGCAGCAGAGTTTTTTATTAAATCTAAATCTGAAAATTTTCAGTCTGTTATATACAATTGTACGATTAATAATCTCTTTCCCAAATGAAAGAGTCTCCCTGAAGGATTTTGTTTCCCTTGATATTTCCGCATCTATAATAAAATAGGAAGCATCAGGAATGATATTATCGTAATACTTATTATTATCATCATAATTTTTGATAAACTTCAATTTATCCACCATATGCACCGATGCCGCAAGGATGTGCTTTACTGAACATGTATTAAAAATTCTAACCTTAACATTACCTTCTTTACCGGAAAAATAGTTTTTGTCAGCAATAAAGATATATGCTTTTTTGTTTCTTATTTCTATCCTGTTGAAACCTAAATGCCCGTAACTATCATATACAAAGCCCAGAGGCAGGTAATCAACCTTATTTACAGGGTCATGCAGCAATGGCCAATATTTTATACTGTGGAATGTATGCCTGAATTTTAGAGCAACATTTCTGATATTGGCTGTTGAGTTTTTATTATACACCTCAATAATTTTTTTTATATAGTCCTCAGAATTTTGTCCTGTAAAAATTCCTGTCGATATATCCCACCCATTAGAAATAATATGATCCATTCATCCATATAAATTATATACTAAAACATTTTACTATCCAGAAAAATAGATAATTTTATAGAATATTCAGATTAAGAATTGAACATGGACATAAACCTTATAATTATATGTTGTATTATACTTAGATACTATGGATAAAGCAATGGACAATTATGATGCATCACAGATTCAGATTCTAGAGGGACTGAAGGCAGTGAGAAAAGTTCCGGGTATGTACATCGGGTCAACTGGTCCTGAAGGACTTCACCATATGGTATATGAAGTTGTGGATAACTGTATAGATGAGGCTATGGCAGGATATGGCTCGGATATTAATATAGTCATATACAAAGACGGGGCGCTGTCTGTTGAAGATGATGGAAGGGGAATTCCGGTAGATATCCATCCAAAGTACAAGCGACCCGGATTGGAAATAGTCATGACAGAACTGCACAGTGGTGCAAAATTTGACAAGAAGGTTTATAAGGTCACAGGAGGGTTGCATGGTGTCGGAGTTCACGTTGTCAATGCACTGTCTGATTATCTTATAGCACTTGTGAAGAAGGATGGAAAATTATATTATGAGAAATTTCAGCAGGGAGTTCCGGTTTCTGGATTGAAGGTTCTCGATAAATCAGAACAGGCCGAAGATCCGGAAATCAGCGATATTGAGTTAAAATATCCGGAACATGGTACAGTAATCAAATTTTTTCCCGATGCTTCCATATTTGATAGCATAGATTTTTCGTATCAAACAATCTCACAGAGAATAATGGATCTTGCATTTCTGAATCCAAATATAACCATAAATCTAACTGATCAGAGAACAAATAAGCATGAAAAATTCCATTTCGAAGGTGGACTGGTGGAATATGTCCAGTTTCTTAATCAGGGAAGAGAGCCAGTAAACAGGGAGCCAATATACTGCCACGAGGCTTATAAGGACTATGTGGTTGAATTTGCGCTCCAGTACACAGACGGGATCAGCGGCGTAGAGGAAAGCTTTGTTAATAATATTAAAACTCCCGAGGGAGGAACACATATGACAGGGTTTCATACCGGTCTCTCAAGGGCAGTTCTTGACTATGCTAAATCAAAGAATCTTATAAAGGGAGTAACAGCACTTACAGGAGACGATACCAGAGAAGGACTCACCGCTGTGATCCATGTTAAAATGTTCAATCCTCAGTTCGAGGGCCAGACCAAGGAAAAACTCGGTAACTCAGTGGTAAAAAGTATAGTATCTTCTATTACTGAAAAATATCTTAAAGATTACTTTGAGTCCTATCCGCCTGTAGCCGATTCAATAATCAGGAGGGTACTTGCAGCGGCTGCTGCAAGGGAGGCATCCAGAAAGGCAAAGGAACTTGTCAGGAGAAAAACTGCACTGGAGAGTGGCACTCTGCCGGGAAAACTCGCTGACTGTTCATCCAATGATTCTGATAAAACGGAAGTCTACATTGTTGAAGGGGACTCTGCAGGAGGATCTGCTAAGCAGGCAAGAAATAGGGAATACCAGGCTATACTTCCACTGCGGGGAAAAATATTAAACGTAGAAAAATCTAACGATAATAAGGCACTGGAAAATGAAGAAATAAAGAATCTTATAACCGCCATAGGAACAAACATCAAGGATAAGTTTGACATAAAGAACCTCCGTTACGGGAAAATCATTATAATGACCGATGCGGATGTTGACGGTGCCCATATAAGAACACTGCTTTTAACATTCTTCTATAGATTTATGAATGAGCTTATACAGGGAGGCCATGTGTATTTCGCCCAGCCGCCCTTATTCCGTGTCCAGAAGGGAAGTGAAATTGTCTACGTTTTCAGCGAGGATGAAAAGGATAAGGAGGTAGCAAGAATGGGCAAGAACGTAGTAATCCAGAGATTCAAGGGTCTTGGAGAAATGAATCCTGAACAACTATGGGAGACTACCATGAATCCTGAAACCAGAAAGCTGGTTCAGGTAAGTATAGAGGATGCATTATATGCAGACCAACTCTTCAATATTCTCATGGGGGAGAAGGTAGAGCCCAGAAGAAAATTCATAGAAGACAACGCAAGGTACGTCCAGAATCTTGACATATAGGTGAAATAAATGTTACTTAGACCGATTGAAGAAGAAATTAAAACTTCATATTTAGATTATGCAATGAGTGTAATTGTCAGCAGAGCTATACCTGATTTCCGTGACGGATTGAAGCCGGTGCAGAGGAGAATTATTTATTCCATGTACGAGTTAGGGGTTACCCATGACAAGCCGTATAAAAAATCAGCACGTATTATAGGAGAAACCATGGGTAAGTATCATCCCCACGGAGATTCATCAATATATGAGGCACTGGCAAGGATGGCACAGGATTTTTCATTGAGGTACACATTGATTGATGGCCAGGGCAACTTCGGATCCATTGACGGGGATGCTCCTGCGGCAATGAGATATACGGAAGCCAGACTTGGACGAATGGCCGAGGAAATGGTGAGGGATATAGAAAAGGAAACCGTGCCATTTTCCCCGAACTTCGACGGTTCCCTGAATGAACCTGTATATTTTCCATCAAGAATTCCGCAGCTCTTAATAAATGGAACATCCGGAATAGCAGTGGGAATGGCCACAAATATGGTTCCACATAATCTGACGGAGGTTTCAGACGCAATCATGTATGCTATTGACCATCCTGATTGCAGTGTTGATGATTTACTGAAATTTGTAAAGGGTCCAGACTTTCCAGGTGGTGGAGTCCTTTATCGTAATTCCGATCTTTTGAATATATACAGGACAGGACATGGGAAAGTATTCTGCCAGGGCGAAATAGATGATACAGAAAAGAAAAAGATCATAATTAAAACACTTCCATATGGTGTAAATAAGGCATTATATATACAGAACGTTGCTGAACAGGTAAAGAATGGTATCATCAACAATATATCTGATATAAGGGATGAAAGTGATAGGAACGGCATAAGAGTAGTAATAAAGGTAAAGAACGAGGATAGCAAAGGGCTTACAATAAATCAGCTTTACGAGCATACTCCCTTAGAAACAACAATAGGAGTGAACAATCTTGTTCTGTTGAACAATGAGCCAAAGGTAATGACTCTGGATGAAATGATTCTCGGTTTCGTTGATTTCAGGTTAGATATAATTAAGAAACGTTCTATTTTTGATGTAAACAGGCTTCTGGACAGGGAACACATACTCTCCGGACTTGTCATAGCTCTGCAGAATATTGATCTTGTAATAAAAATTATAAAATCATCAGATACCGTGGAAATCGCAAAAACTTCATTGATGTCTCAGCTGAATCTATCTGAAAAGCAGGCTGTTGCTATACTTGAAATGAGGCTTCAGAGGTTAACTGGACTTGAAATAAGAAAGATAAATGAAGAGCTTATAAGCATAAAGGAGAACATAGAAAGATTAAACCTTATTATAAGCAATGATTCTGCAAGGCGTGACGTATTAAAGCAGGAAACGCTGGAAATAAAAAAGCAGTTCGGCGATGAAAGGCGCACAGGAATACTTAATAGGGATATCAATTCCAGGAACGACGAAGATCTCATACCCAATGAGGAATCAATAATGATATTGAGCGAAAATGGCTTAATTAAAAGAGTTTCAACAGAGGAATACAATGTACAGAGAAGAGGAGGAAAAGGTACAATCACTGCAACAAGAAAGGAGGATACCGTAAGGAGCATACTTTCATGCATGTCCCATGATATGATATACTTCTTTACAAACACAGGAAGAGTACTGAAGGCAAAGGCATATACCATAGAAAAGAAATCCAGAACATCCCTGGGAAGTATCGGCGGTACATTCCTCAAAATGGCTGAAAATGAGAAAATCAAGCAGATAATGAAATCTCCGGAAAGTTCTAAAAATCATCTGATCATAATAACCAAGAAAGGGTTCATCAAAAAGACTCCTGTAAAGGAAATACTGGATATGCGTGAATCCGGACTCAAGATAATAAAGCTGGATGAACAGGACGAGGTTGTCTCAGTAATGGATCTGGAAAAGCCATCAAAGATATTCGTTGCCGCTTCAAACAATAAGGCAGCAGTATTTCTCAGTGATGAGGTATCTGTAACAGGTCGTGCATCACGCGGTGTTAAATCTATGAAACTTAATGGAGCTGAGGTAATCAATTCATTCCTGGTGGTTGATAACGACACGGTTATGAGCATTACAGAGAATGGGTTAGGAAAGAGGACACTGGTATCAGATTTCTCCATCCATCACAGGGGCACATCTGGAAATCTCATTTTCAAGGAAAGCGAGAGAACCGGCTCCCTTGTAACTGCCATTCCTGTTAAGGATGGAGAAGAGGTTCTTATTGTGACCAGAAACAACAAGACAATAAGGCTGAACTCCGATGAAATCAGAATCCAGTCAAGGGTAACGTCCGGAGTCAAGTTAATCAATGTTGATGACAATGACCAGGTTGTGGCAGCATCCGTGCTGTGAATTTTTTAATATTTTTTATTAATTTTTTAATCAGGCACAGAATTTAAAATTTTATCTGATTTTCGCATAAAATTTTATAATAAGTTTTATAAAATAAGTAATGATAAACAGTTATGGATATTTCTCTT
>JAKAAK010000101.1 GCA_021797025.1 Thermoplasmata archaeon | reverse complement strand
CTTTCATATAAATATTGTGTCACATGTGACATGAGGTAAAGACAAGCATTGTTAAATTCTCCAAATGCGCTTAGCCTAGTAGATTTTGGTATGCATGGTATTGGCATGGCCATATCAATGTGAATAACTAGGTTAAGCACAGTCTGCCCTACTTTTATATACAATTTCTGCAAAGTAACTACACGTTAATTGGTTTTCCTTCCAGAATTTATCAAAGTAATCATATACAGTTTTTCTTAGCAAGGCAATTTGTAAGAAACTGCTTCAAAATTATATAATACCTATTATGCATTGAATAATGACAATTATATTTTCTTATGAATTGTATTCAATGAATAATATCATTAATTATCCTGTATCAATGCATTTATTCTGTCTTTCTGTTTCCGGCATTCATCTGCAAGATATGGATATTTCTCTGAGATTGCATCCATGATCATGAACTTGATTTTAACAACTGCCTCGTGTACGCCTATCCTGCCTGCCATGGTTTCCAGTGCAGTGTCGTACTTCGTAAGGTTATGCCTGATATAATTGACCTCAATCCTTTCCAGAAATGCCTTATCTGATTTTGGTGTGGCATAATCAAATGAAAAATTATTCCTCTCCATTGCAATCATTTCATGAAAGTCGTTATAGTTTTTTACAGCATTTTGTAATAAATTCTCTTCTGATATTACTTTGATTTTGAAAGTCATAAGTTCAATCTGCCCCATTAATTCCTGTTTTTTAAGGTCTGCCACATTCTTCATGGTTTTTGATCTTTTTTCTGCATTCAACTTCCTTTCTTTAAAACTTTCGCCGGATTCTGCAGCCAGAACTCTTTTCATATCATAAAGTTTCATGGATGCTGCAGACCTATACATAGGATTGTCCTTTTCTGTATCTGGCTCTCCAAGGAATGTTTTTATCATGCCTTCTGTCCATCCTCTCTGCTTCAGCAATGATTTGCTAATATATTGAATTTCGTCTTTTCCGGTGCCTTCTTTCATTTCTCATGCCTCTGAATCCATCATATTTATGAAGGTCATGTATATTTATATTTTTTATGTATAGTGGAGAGAATTTGCAAAACATTAATATTTTAATTATTCATGGTTTGCCATGGATGAATTATATTTTTTGAATGATGGATCATATGAACTTGATTCAGGAGCTTATTTTGGCATTGTTCCAAAGGCTATATGGTCAAGATATTTCCATGACATAGAGAACAAAATAAGGATAACAACTAATATTCCTATGCTGAATATCAATAACAGGCACATACTTCTGGATGCGGGAATCGGAAACAATTTTTCGGAAAAGTTCAGGAAAATCTTTAAGCCCATAAAAGATCACGATATCGAAGAATTAATTGAAAACGATTATCATATAAATGCTCTGGATAAAGTCATAGTTTCACATATGCATTTTGATCATTGCGGGCATGTTTTTTCAAAAAATAAACTATTCAGAAATACATCTTTAATTGTACAGGAAAAGGAATTACAGGCATACAGGCACCCAAATGAGTTCACCAGAGGAAGCTATATAAAGGATCGAATAACTCCTGGAATTATTAAATTAGAAGGCTCAAGAAGAATAAACGGAAATATCAGCACAGTTATTACCGGCGGGCACAGTGAAGGACATATGGTTACATTGTTTAATATAAATTCAAGGAAGTATATGTACGGTGGAGACCTGTTTCCGTCTGCATTTCACATAAAGCCCTACTACATTACAGCCATAGATTCCTATCCTGTCGAATCCTTAAGATTGAAGAAAAAGCTGGTAAAGAAGGCAATAAAGGAGAATATTGCAATTATATTCAACCACGATCCGGAACATATAATGGCTAAGGTATATGGAAGTCCAGAAAAACCTGAACTTGAATTTCAGGACATTAAAAGGTGATTCACCTGTAAAGCCATTCCAAGGTCGCATGGTTAAATATATTATCTTATTTATCAGTATTATTATTTCAGCAATTTAGATAAACTAGCACAGTATGCATCTTATACAATACATTTTAAATTCAAACCTTACAGTAAGTGCAGATCTTATTGTATTCACATTTAAGGCAAAAATTGCTTCTTTTGCCCTGATACTTGCCCCCTCTAATAGATCGAATCATCTTAACAGCCATCTCTGTGTTTTTTGTGATAATTTCATTGCTAACAGGTACTTCCTTTGATTCCCCCTCCTTTATATTGATTATTGAGCAGGCCGACACATCGTATCCCATGTTTTTAAGTGCCTGGGAATATAAAAGGACCTGCATTCTCGATTCTTCCTCAGTTACAACATCCTCGGATGTCTTATAATCCCTGACTTCAACTTTATTGTCCCTGCCTATAATAATATCGATCTTTCCAGGAACCACTGTATTCTCAAGTGGAAATTCTATTCTTGATTCCACCTGATTAATGGCAGCATTCTTAAGAAAATTATTGAAAATTGTATAAATATTCTCATTGATGCTTCTGCTGATATCATTTATGAATTCCCTGGATGCAAATGGAAGATAGAATTCATGATCCACCACCTTCTTTATGTATTTATAATCAATAGGAATGCCATGCATTATATCCTCTGAGAGCTTCCGGAGTACATAATGAAGTGCCTCCCCGTATCCCATAAACGGGCTAACTCCCTGAGTATACCCCCAGTCATGGGATAATCTGTAATGGTAAGGGCAGCGTAGATATTCTACCAGTGAGGTAACCGGAATGGTTGTGAATTCTTCCCTCTCTCCGCCATTTTCAAAATCAAGATCGAGTTCTTTGTAAGTGGTGTAGTCATTGCAAAGATCCAGAAATTTGCTCTTTGATGACCTGCGACCGTTACCATTCTCTTTGTAACTGCTCATTATGCAATAATCCCTGGCCCTTGTTACTGAAACATAGAAAAGCCTCATTTCACTTTCAGTGGATGTTCTGTACCTTTCGGATGGGTAAAGACTGCTGTCAATATACAGGTCTCTTGAATAGCCATTACTGACAGGAAACTTTGATACCTGCATTGATGGCACAAAAACCACAGGCCATTCAAGCCCCTTTGCCTGATGGACAGTACTTACGGTTACAACGTTCTGCCCTGAGAAATCATCTACCTGCGCCTCGTCATAGGCATTGCTTGCATATGTATTGATGAACCAGCACAGATTTTTCATTTCCTTCTCCATATTCTTATTCCCGCCTCTGTATCGTACTGACTTTTCGAAATCTCCGAGAATTTTTGTGAATCTGCCTATATTGGCCATTATAGCTGCATCCAGGTCATCCTCCGGGTTTAATTCATTGTAATCGTATGCGATTAGAATATCTGTATAAAGCTCCTTGTAGTCTTTATACTGATCTATATTTGATCTTATGCCACCCAGCTTTGATTTTATATTTTTTACGCTTTGAACGGTTTTTTTCCAGTCATCCACTGCACTGTCAATCAATTTATCATTCATGAGTTGTGTTTGCCCGAACCCAAAAAATCCATCCTGAGCGAGCCAGCAGATGGTTTTTGCCAGTGCCAACACTTCGCCTCTTTTAAATAACCCAGATGATCCACTAACAAGGAACGGTATTCTGCGTTTTTTGAACTCCTCTATTATAACATTCCCGGAACCGTTGACGCTCCTGAAGAGTATGGAAAAATCTGAATACTTCTTGCCATTTTTATCTATACTATTTTTTATTATATCTGCAATTTTCCTGGCCTCTTCACCCGGGTCTGCAAATTCCATCTGCACAGCATAACCATTTCCATTTCTGGTAGATTCCATATCAGGATATTCTGGCCCATTCTGGAAACTGGCAGAAATATTATTTGATAGGTTTACAATGTTTTTTAAACTCCTGCGATTCTTGCTCAGTACGAAACTGGCGGTACCTGGAAAATCATTCTCAAAATTGTCAAAATATTCATGATTGGAACCTCTCCACTCGTAAATACTCTGTCTTGGATCTCCGACAACGAATACTCCAGCAGATTTTCCCATGAGTTTGATTAACTCATACTGAATCCTGTTAATATCCTGATATTCGTCTACCAGAAGATGTTTAATGTATTCAATTTTATCAGGATTTTCCGAAATTTTGCGCACTGCAAGATATACCAGGCGGGAAAATGATAGAACCCTATCGGTATCCTGGCTTTTCTCGTATCTGTCAAGCATTGTAACAAAATGAGGATTGGTACCCAGTATTTTGTCCACCGGGATATCCTCATCGTATACAATATCAAGGGTATGCTGGAAACGGGAACATTTATCTGAATAATTATGACCTGCCTCCTTAGAAAGGCCAAGGGCATATCCATTGTGAATAATATATGCCATTTCCTGATTCTGGTCTATTACTCTGGACATTCCGTAGTCAAATTTATCCTGCAACAGTCTGAATGCAAAAGAATGTATTGTACCGATATACATTTTTCCGAGCATGGCCCCGTTATAATCCGGTGCAATTTCAACTATTTCTTTCATTATACGGTTCTTCATCTCACTGGCAGCCTTCTCAGTGAAAGTAAATGCAACTATTGATTCAGGTTCTATACTCTTTTCTAGTAGCAAATAAAGAATTCTACGGGCCAGTACCTCTGTTTTACCCGCCCCTGCACCGGCTAGTACCTTTACATAATTATTTTCAGATATAACTGGTTCTGTTTGCTCTTTAGAAAGTTTGAATGGTTTTTCAATGAGTCCATGCATAATACGCATTAATCCCGGTTTATATATAAATATTTGGCCGGACCTGAAAAACTGTATCATTAACAACACTTATTTGTTCGTAATAATCAGGCGTACTTATATTATACACCTATAGATAAACTTAATATATTCTATAATATATAGAACAAATAACATGATTGTATTATATAAAATCAATTGTGCACCATGTAATTTATGGAGTTGATTAAATGTCACTGAGCCTCTTTGCAGAAATTGAGATTTTCGTATCAATAGTAGTTGGAATTTCGTTAGCATTCGTTCCATATATGACAGAGAAATCTATCAATTTTGGGGTAAGGACACCGGTAGATAGGATAAATTCAGAGAGCATCAGGAATGCAAGGCGTATATACACTGTGTCAGTAATAATTATTACTCTGGGGATGGTAGTCCTGGATATAATCCTTCACGGCATAACAGCGTTTACAGTTGCCATGCTACCAATCATTCTTATCCTTGGATTCTCTGTTTACTTTGTTGAGCATTACAGATTATTGAAAATAAAGAAGCAGGAGAACTGGTTTGCGGGCAGCAGTGGGGTTGTAACAGGACAGTTTGTTGTTGCCTCTAGAAATCTATTTCCATTCTTATACGCAGTGCCCGGACTCATTGTCATAATCCTCATCATCATAACCGGCATACTCTATTATCCCCGCATTCCCTCTGTATTTCCAACCCACTTCGGTGCCAATGGGTTGCCCAATGCATATTCCAGCAAAACTGTATTATCTGTATTTCTGGTGCCCATTATAGGTGCAATTACAACCATATTTATTATCATCCTGGCATATGCAATCAGCAGGACATCCATAAGGGAGGATACAGCGGTAAAACATGCAGGGGAAAGAACGAATATATTCCGGCACAGGATGGTACTCCTGATTCTGGTAATACCGGTATTCATGAATATCACATTTGCCCTGTCAAGCTTTGAGGAGTGGGGATTAATTCATAATTTGAACACAGCCATATTAATATCACCTGTTCTGGCAATAGTAGTTATTACAATGATTGTCTCATTCTCCACAGGCCAGGGTGGGAGTAACATCAGAATCAGGGATAATCAGAAATCTGCCGTAAATACAGAACCTGTAAATGATATAACCGATGATGACAAATACTGGAGGGGTGGTGTAATATACGTGAACAGGAACGATGGGAGAATTCTCGTGCCCAAAAGATTCGGAGTGGGATTTACATTTAATATGGGAAACCCGGTTGCCATTGCTATATTTGCCATAATTATTGCCATCCCGGTAGCTATAATAGTATCAGTTCTGCTTTTGCACTGAAAATAAAATATATAATTTGATTTTTATCATCATAGGGCTATAAGCAGTGCACCTGCAACTGATAGCAGTACCCCCATGTACTGCTTTGAACTCAATTTTTCCTTGAACAGGAATTTGCCTGAAAGTGCCAGGGTTGCAGGAAGCATAGCTACAAGGGCACCCGCCATTACAAGGAACCCCTGGGAAATTGACAGTGCATAAAATACATTCCCTGACCCGTCCAGGACTCCGGCCACCACTGCTAGCATAAGTGTAAATGATAGTTTTGCGGTGTAGTTTGATTTCTTTGCAATATTGAAGTGCCTTGCCTTCATGCGCCTGTACATAAAAAGTGCCTCAAAAGCAATGAAGGTCATTATGAAACCTGAGGTCCTTGCTATAAGCAGCGGCATTACGGATGAATGCAGGGACAGGATCGCAAAGGAAAGTGGCATATAGTAAATTCCCCATATAATATTTGCAAGGGCGGCAAGCATTAGATACCTGTTAATCTTAAAGCCGCTTTTTATAGTGACAAGCATTGAACCTATTATTATCAGTATGACTGCCGGAAGCACCAGGGACGATACAGTTTCCTTGAGAATTAAAAGGCTAAATGATATTACTATGATCTGCTGCATATTGATGGTGACACCGGCACTGCCTAGATTTTCTCCTTTCAATGATTTATAAAAGAGAATATAACCTAGGCTCAGGAATATTCCGGAGGTCACTCCCAGAAATAAAGTCGTATCCGCAATATCCAGATGAGGAGTCATGAAGATGGATAAAGCCATGGGAACTATTCCTGCGCCTATTACAATCAATGCTATATTGTCACTTTCCATTTTTCCCGTTAAACTTTTTATTAATGTATTGGACGCAGTCCAGATGATCAGAACGAAGGCAGGTATAAGTATATCCAGCATATATATCTGCGGGTTCAGTACCGTTTCGAATATATACATATGCAGAAAATGCAATGTTTAACTACTTCACAGCATGAGTTTTCCTGAACAGGCACTACTATTTTTTACCATATCATTAAACTCAAAAAATAAAAATTCCTTTTTATATATTTAAATATATGTAGAAGTAATTTGCGAATAATTTTCAGATGTTCCGGAAGCTTATATAAGCTAACCATTGGAAATACTAGTTGTTTATCTTGTAAATCGAAATATTTATATTTTGGTACTGTAATAAAATAATCATGGGATTATAAATTTATAATTGCCATCTCCCTTCATTATTTCATTTCCCAGTTTTTTATATTCACTATTATTTATAATATCCGTGCATAGACGTTCTGCTTCAATGTGTTTTCCAGTCTTTTCAAGGAAATAGGCCTTATAAAGCGGTGAGACCATACGATAAAAGAATACTCTTTTTAAAGCCCTGGATGAGAAATCCATGCTGAAATGATTTAAAACATATGGGAGATACTTCAGTGAAAAGCCATCGATGATAGCCGCCACATCCAGTGCCCGGTCACCGTATGAAGAATCAGACCAGTCGATAACGCCATTAATCCTGCTGTGCTTCCTGTTGAGTATAACATTGCCCCTGGAGAGGTCTCCATGGATTAATGAAATATCACTGTCCATCAGATCTGACAATGCAAGATCCATCAGGATGAAAATTCCATCGAAATATTCATGGCCGGTGTAATACTCCAGTGCTTTCCTGAATGAGTCTAGCAGTGATTCCTCATGCCCGATCCATGTTTTGCTATTATATATATGCAGGGATGTTTCGCTGAAAGAGCCCCTGTTAAATTGATGCATATAATCAAGCAATGAGATAAAATCATTCAACACCCCTTTACCAAGGGACTTGGCCATATCTATTGTATCTCCATGTATCATCTCATATCCTGCGAAGAACGGGTCTACCATGTGTATGAATTTATATTCCGGCAACCTGACTGTAGTACGTTTCAGGATTGAAAGTAGTTTCAACTCCGATGACAGTCTCGTAATACCACTTCCTGTTCTTGGAAACCTGAAAACTATCCTGTCGTTGATAATTATTATCCTGTTCATCCATCCAGTTTCAATGAAATAGTATTTTTTAATGTTTATTTCAGGGAAATTTTTTGCTATTTCCGAAATGTGGTTGTCTTGGAAGTCAATCATAAGACTTGATAATCTTCCTGGATAAATCTATTACGGAGCACTTAGGTCAAAACAAATAAATAAGTTATGCCGTTATCTTCCTAATGAATTATCTTTATTATAATGATACACAATCCTTTCTGAATGATTATGAGAATATAGATTTTGCAGGTCTGCTATCCAGAAACTACAGGGAATTATATAGCTCCGATCCTGGGGTATTCCTTTACAATTCATGGAAAGGTTCTATAGGTTATCTCCATAAAATAATAAATGATCTGGATAAAAAGGGGATAGTTCTGGAATATATAATTCCTGCAGGCGGAGAGAGGGCAGATGCAATCCTTATTGGAAAATCGGAAAAGCCCTCCCTTATAGTTATTGAAATGAAAGGCTGGAGGCACATGGAAAATACGGAAAGCGATTACTTTGTCAGAGCCGATGGAAAACGCGAAGTCAATCCTGTATATCAGGTTCTAAATTATGAAGGGAAGATCAAGTACGGTGTGGAGAATGCAGACAGGTTTTTCACCGATTCACTTGTGATTTTATACAACATGGATGAACATAAAATGCAGCACGAGAAAATATATTTCAGGAACAATGAAAAATGCCTTGTTGATAAACTTAGAAAAAACCTTGATCCTGGATTCGATGAAAGAACGGCATCATTGTTCATTAATGGGCGGTACATACAGAACAAGAATCTCTTCGATGCCGTGAGATCATATTATAATGACATAAAAGACGGTGCAATGAATGCCCTGGCATCAAAGGGATACGGGCTGTACAGCGAACAGCTCGAGCCTTACGAGGGCATTATAGATGATTTGCAAAATGGGATATCCAGAAATTATGTGATACACGGCGGCCCAGGTTCCGGTAAAACACTTATGGCAATAAATCTTCTTTTAAGATCAGAAACAATGGAAAAACAATCCGTGCTTGCATACAGAAACAACAGGATGGTTGAATCACTGAGAAAGATGCTGGATGGTTTAAATCCCGGGCTTTCAACCATGATAAAATATTATTCCACCGGAAGGCCAGGCAATCCGGGAATTGCCGATGATGGTTTCACTGTGAAATATAATATTGCCATATTCGATGAGGCACAGCGGATGACTGTAAGGAACATTCAAAATGCGGGGAATGTTGCGGATATATCAGTATTCTTTTACGATGATTCCCAGATACTCGGAAGAAGGGAGCAGGGCATGGCTGAAAATTTTAGAAAATATCTTGATAACCCCGTTGAGATAGAGCTTAAGGGAATGTACAGAAACGGCAATGAATATGGACAATTTGTTAACGATCTTCTGGGAGGGCAACCATCGCATCCTGATATGACCTATGAATTCAAGTATTTCAATGACATTGGTAAAATGATTGATGAATTAAGAAAGATGGTTGGTCGAAATAGGAAATCCGCACTTGTTGCTTCCTTTACTGAGGCAAAAGGTGATCTTAAAAACTCCGATTCCATGGATAACCTGCGTGTTGGCTACCCACTGTCCTCTGGATTTGATTTATATAAAAATACCAGTATCAGGATCCGCTGGCTCATGAATCCAAAGAAGGACTATGCACCTTTCTGGGTGGGCGGAGAGTCCAATAAACTGGATAGATGCGCGTCAGTGTACGGCGCACAGGGATTTGAGGCCGATTACACCGGGGTTATATGGGGTAGAGACCTTGTGTGGCGTGGCGGTAAGTGGGTGCTTGGAGACAACTGCGAGGATTTTGAAATCAAGAAATCATTTTACAGCGGCAAAAATGGGAACAGAGATTCCTATAATACTGCAATATCACTTCTGATTAACAGGTACAGGATACTATTAACCAGGGGGATACACGGGACCTATATATTTTGCGAGGACGGAGAAACTGGAAAATACCTTCATAGCCTTATTGAACAAACGAATTAATCTTTAAAATTATCATTGTCATTCTGATTATGATAAAATTCGTTGTAAATATTTTCCATATTATCATAAAATTTCCTTGCTATTATGCTCCAGTCATAATTATTCCTGACATATCCATATTCCTCCTGCCGTCATGATCTATCATTTTCCTGTTATTTATAATCTCATTTATCCTGTTATAAAAAGATTCCACGTTCATGGGTATATATTCCAGATATTTACTGAAATCATCAAAGATTCCGTTAAAGAAATCTCCTGCCAGAACATATAACCCAGAAGATAATGCTTGCAGAATAACCAACGAATATGAATCATTATGACTGGGGTATAATAG